>CAYORY010000136.1:0-5642 GCA_964406435.1 uncultured Roseivirgaceae bacterium
TAGATTCCCTTTCTGAGGGGTATGTCTTTTTGAAAGGACACAAGGTTCAGATTGGGAAGTCTTACCGAAAGGATTTCGTTGAGGGACTAAGTATGCTCTGAAACCCCACTTAGAGAGTACCGCCCTTCACTCAATAGATTTCGCCCTTCGCTAAAACCCCTTTTTCTTAGAAAGGCAACCGTGGCATTTTGACATTCAATTCAAAATGCTGCCTTATGAAAAATTTACTATGCTCATTATTTCTACTTATCAGCTTGACCAGCTTTGCCCAGCTTCAGGTCAGCTCTACTACTCCCTCGTCTGGCGCTAACAGCCATGCTGTAAATGGGAATATTGTTATTCAGTTCAGCGAGACTCTCAACGAAGCATCTACAATAGGTAAAGTGGTTGTGAGAAGTAAAACGCTGGGTGTATTGCCGGTCGCAATCTCTACAGGTGGCACTTCATCCATTACGGTCAATCCTGATGAAGATTTTCTACATGGTGATATGATTACCATTTCCGTCCTTGAAGGGATAGAAGCTGCCGGAGGCGCAGTATTAGGAGCAGGATATGTTTTTCAATTCAAAACATCCATATTACCGGCATTCAGTACGCCTATTACATTGAAAGCTAGACAGAGCATCACATTTGGAAGCAAAAAAGATATCGGAGTGGCAGATGTTGATCTAGATGCAGATTTGGACATCATAGACTTTGGAAGTAGTCTGCAACAGCTCTTTAACAATGGCAGCCAAACTTTCCAATATCTGGGAACCAGTTCTATCATTGACGATCCAGGTGGAAACGCTAGTAGAATGACCCTGGATGATGTAGAAAATGATGGAGATATAGATATTATTTTCTCCCATTTGACTAATGATAATGTAACGTGGTATGAAAATGATGACACAGGAGCCTATATAGAGCATGAGCTGATTGCTAATTACAATGCTCCTGCACAGGTAATATCAGGAGACCTAAATGGCGATGGTTTTTCGGATATTATAGCTACTAGTGGTACTGAACTACCAAAACTTTTCATTAACAACCAAGACAGGACATTCACTTCTTCCGATATCACAGAGTTCACCTCTGATCCAAAATATATCGAAATGGCCGATTTTGACAATGATGGCGATTTGGATTTGGTGGCAAGAAACACCAACTCGTCCTCCGTTGCTTGGTACGAAAACGATGGAACTGGTCAGTTTACACGACATGTCATTGATTCAAGAGCTAGTTCGATCACTGGATTATCCGTTGGAGATTTGAATGATGATGGTCTGATAGATTTTCTACTGATTGCTCGATTAGATGATGAAATTTTTTGGTATCAAAATAATGGAGACGGCTCCTTTGATAGGAATGAATTGATCACCGATGTAGAATCTCCTCAGAGAGCAGAAATAGGAGATATAGACGGAGACGGAGATCAAGATGTCGTATACACTTCTACTGAAAACACAACCTTACTAGAAAATGATGGCAATGAGAATTTCACTTCAACAGTTCTCTTACAGGGAGCTGGAGAAGCGCTCATACTAGCCGACATGAACAAGGATGGTAGGCAAGACGTGCTCTCGTACAGTTCTAGCACAATCTATTGGCTTGAGAATAAAGCGAATGAAAGCCCTGTATTGGATAACCCAATTGCCAATACAAATGCGAGTGCTTTTTTACCTTTCACATACACGTTTGCCAGTGATGCTTTTTCAGACCCTGACTTGACACAATTAGCCTATTCTGCAAAGCTTTCAAATGATGATGATCTGCCTAGCTGGCTAACGTTTGATGGAGAATCAAGAACTTTTTCTGGTGTGGCGTCCGATACAGATGCAGGAACTATTTCCGTTTCTGTCACCGCGACAGACCCAGCAGGTTTGTCGATTTCAGATCAATTTGACATTACAGTTACCGTACCAAGTCTGATGGATATAACGTCCATAAGCCCAAGCAATCAACAACGTAATGTGGCAGTCGGCGCAAACATTATCATTAATTTTTCAAAAGCGATTGAATCCACATCTCTAAACGCTTCCAATATTATTGTTATCAGTAAGCGGTCTGGTAAAATAAATGGCGTTTTTTCCGGAGAAAACACAACCACTATTACATTTGATCCAACCAATGAATTTTTCCCAGCGGATGAAATTTCAATAACAATCACCACGGATCTCAACAGCACAGACGGAAGCATTGTAGCTGGAAATCAACGATATGCTTTTAGCACTGCAAGTGGAATGGCCAATTCAGCTCCAGCCTTATTCGTGCAAGAAGCAGCAATGGCTACCAGTGTCAATGCAACTCATGTTATTTCAGCGGATCTTAACGGAGATGGACACATGGATATCATTAGTGGGGACTACAATGGGTTTAGTTTGGTATGGTCAGAAAATGATGGTGCAGGTAATTTCACAGATCAAACCATTAGCAATCTTTCTCCCTTAAGTTTTAGATTCGATGTAGGTGACTTTGATCAAGATGGAGATCTAGATATTGTAAAATGTGGGCGTTTTGGAGAAATGCTTATTTGGTTGGAAAATGATGGTAGCGAGTCCTTTACAAAGAGAGTCGTTGAAACGACAATCAGCTCTGATGGTTTCGTGATTTCACGTGATTTAAACCTAGATGGTCATTTAGATATTGTTTTGTCGCAAGGCGGGAGGATTCTGTGGTACAAAAATGCTGGAAATGGTTCCTTCTCCGAGATAGAGCTAGCTACAAGCCTAGGTATACCCGAAACAGTAGATCTAGATGCAGACGGAGATATTGACGTAGTAGTTGGTGGCGCAAGTGAGCTGATTTGGCTAGAGAATGACGGCCTCCAAAATTTTACATCTCATTTGATTTCAAATACGCTGGATGGTCTTTCTGATCTAGACCTAAAGGATGCTGATAATGATGGCGATATAGATATATTGATAGCTGCATCCGGAGCAAATAAGGTAAGCATTCTTACTAACGATGGATCACAACAATTCACCAGTGTGGATGTCGGAGGAGAGATCGAAAGTCCGATTAAATCTAGATGGGTGGATTTAGACGGAGATGCTGACCTAGATATTATAGTCGGGTCGGATGGACCTAATGCCGTTGGGTGGCTTGAGAAAACGGGTTCAGGATATGTCTATTATAAGATAGCAGATAATGAAGGTAACGGACTAGATTTTGCAGATTTTGACGGAGATGGTGATATTGATATTGTCTCTGCTTCTGATGCCTCTGACATGATTATCTGGTATAAGAACAAAACTAACGAAACGCCTATAGTGGCAAATGCGCAGGAGGATGAAGTAAAGATTGCTGAGGTTAGTTTTTCTATTGACTTGAGTGGGATTTTCTCTGATCCTGATGGGTCTAATACACTTGTTTATTCCGCTGGCTTAAGCAGTGATGAAGCATTGCCAGCTTGGATGTCTTTTGATGCTGTAGCCGAGCGAATTACTGGGACTGCCCCAGCAGAATCAGTCGGAACGTATCAAATCAAGATCACTGCAACGGATCATGCAGGCTTATCAGCATCTGACCAATTTCAGCTTACAATAGAGCAGCCGCCTACAATTGAAGTCATTGCCACGGTTCCATCTCATCTTGCTTTTGTAAATGTTAACACACAAATATCCATTGAGTTGGATAAGGCAACTAATGCAGCGACTACAGCAGGATCTTTAATTGTGAGAAATCATCAGGGTGTGAGCTTAAGTGGTTCTGTGACGGGAGGAGGCACAGACATGCTGACTTTTGTGCCAACAGATGATCTCGTGGAAAACGAAACATACACAGTAACAATACTGAACACCATTGAAGCACAAGATGGCTCGGTAATGCCATCAAGCAGTGCCTACCAATTTCGCACAAACTCCAGTGTAGCCCCCGGCCAATTTCTTAGACGTGAGGCCATTGCGGATTATCCATTCCCTTCTTCAATTGATGTAGGAGACGTGGATGGCAATGGATTTGATGATTTACTTATAGGGAGTTTTAGCACAGATTTAGAGTCAAGCATTTTGCTTTCATCCGAAAACACATTTGCCGATGAAGAATCAGTGATCGATGGGATTCCTATAACCTCCCAATCTTCTTTTTACGACTTAGATGGCGATCAAGATTTGGATGTTATCAGTATTAATTCTGGAGTGCTCAATTTGGGCACCAACGACGGTTCAGGTAATCTTACTTTCTCCAGCCTTACTTCAACAGTTTCAGACCCCAGACATTTTGCAATAGCAGATATGGATGCTGACGGTGATCCAGATATTGTTCTGATTAGCCTCAATTCGGTAGATATCTACATTCATAACGGAAGCCTGGGTTTCTCCAAACTTCAGATTAGCACTACCGATTATTCAAGCCTCCATTTGGTTGATTTGGATATGGATACTGACTTGGATGTACTGCTTTCAGGCGAAAGTTCGGTTTGGTTAGAGAATGATGGTGCATTGAACTTTACTACCAATTCCTTTATAGACTTTACAGGAATTGAGGTGGTAGATATTGATCAGGACAATGACTTGGATGCACTTGTCTCAAATGAAAATACCATTTCGAAATATTCGAATGATGGAAGCATGAACTTCTTGCAAGACGTGCTGTATGCAAGCACCGAAAATGGTAACGGAGGAGATGTGTCGGTGGCAGATATAGACGGAGATGGCAGATTAGATTTTGTGGCCTCTCTTACAATCTCAGGAGTACTCTTCTATTATCATCAAATCGACAATGGAACGTTTGAATCACAACTACTATCCGATATAGAATTTAGTATAACTGATCTTTTAATAGAGGATACTGATAGGGATGGGACACTTGATATCCTAGCTTGTAACTATGGGAAGAATGAGATTGCATTATATAAAAACAAACCCAATGTAGAACCCGTGCTGGCTCTACCTACCGATGATCAAGAGGTATATGACAGTGAGCTCTTTTCGCTGCAACTTCCGGACGGAATGTTCACCGATGCAGATGATGATTTTTTGACCTACAGCGTGAAACGTGCGGACGATTCTACCCTACCACTTTGGTTAAGGTTTGATGACGAGACGTTGATTCTAAGTGGAACTCCCACTCCCGAAGATGTACAGATTTTGAATCTAAAAGTCGAGGTGAATGATGGTGCTGGTGGTACAGCTTCGGATGAATTTAGTTTGGAGGTTTTAGAAAAACTGGATCAGCAAATAACCTTCGAACTGGTGGATGAAGTGACTTTCGGTGATGGAAATCTTTCATTGACGGCAAGTAATAGCTCTAGCTTTGAAGTCTCTTTCAGATCTTCTGATGAAGAAGTGGCAACCATCATTACAACCGAAGCAGGTATGCAAGTAGTGATTGTTGGGGGAGGAGCCACCGTGATAACAGCCTATCACGAGGGGGATTTTATGTACAAACCCGCTGAAGAGGAACAACAATTGATTGTCAATAAGGCGGATCAGATTATCAACATAGAGCCAATCGCCAATAAGACCGGCTCGGAGGCACCATTTGACGTGATCGCCACGGTGGACACGGGTCTGGAACTGACCTATAGCGTGAACGGGCCTGCAACAAATACGGGTGCATCCATCAGCCTGACCGGAGCAATCGGGCAGGTGAGCGTTACCGTGAATCAGGCAGGGAATGATAACTATCTTGAGGCTAGTGAAACCACCACATTCATGGTG
>CAYORY010000137.1:0-5593 GCA_964406435.1 uncultured Roseivirgaceae bacterium
GTTCCGTCAGTTCCGAATACTGACCATAAAACTGAGTTAGCATTATTTTCACCGCATAGTTCAGTCGATTGATGGCGTCCTGGTAGTAATCACGACGATTCTTTGGATGGTAGATGAAGAACTTGATGATTGGGAAGGTGCACGTCCTGAACTGCCCCAGCACATCAGTCACCTTGGCCTGGCTTTCCACAATTTCATTTTCGGCCTTCTCGCAGCAGGTTGCCATACTACGCAGTAACTCCAGATAAATCCGCTGAACCTCATCTTGTTCATTGAGTGCTGCCACCGTCTCATCACAAAATGCCTTCAATACCCTTAGGGGTGCCAGACTCATATTGGCATCTGTGAACACGTCCGGCTGCCAAAGAATTTCCCGGAAGGTGAACAAGCTGGGAAGTAGCTCCGTGTCATAACTTTCATCCTCCTTGAGCACCTTCAGCGTCTTACTATTGATGCCGGAAATTTCGCAATGCCCCGCCTCCAAAGTAAAATCCCAACCGCGCTCATCGGCATCAATCAGCTCTATAAAATTCCATATTTCTTGCAGGGGAATCCTCATAATACACTATTCCGACGAATATAAGATTTTGTCCTGTCTTTTGAATTGAAAAGTCTTTACTGCATCAGTTTTAACCGCTATTTTTAACACAATGGAAAAAAGGTGGACGCTTAAAAAAGAGGGGAATCAGGATCGCATCGATGAGCTTGCTCGGGAACTAAACGTGAACCCCACGCTTGCTTCTATTCTAGTTCAGAGAGGGGTATCCTCCTACAACGAAGCAAAAAGATTCTTCCGTCCGTCATTGAGCGAACTCCATGACCCGTTTCTTATGAAAGACATGGACAAAGCCGTGAATAGACTATGCGATGCAGTGTTCAATGGAGAAAAAATCCTGGTCTATGGAGACTATGACGTAGATGGCACCACAGCAGTAGCCACCGTTTATTCTTTCCTGAAAAAATTTACCCAATCAGTAGAGTACTATATCCCCGACAGATATACCGAAGGATATGGTGTATCAGAAAAAGGGGTTCGGTGGGCCGCTGAAAATGATTTTAAGTTAATGATCTGCCTTGATTGTGGAATTCGCGCCATTGACAAAGTAGACCTTGCAAATGAACTAAGCGTCAATGTAATCATCTGCGACCACCACATTCCGGGAGCTGAAATTCCCAAAGCCACGGCCATTTTGGACCCTAAGCAGTCCGATTGCCAATACCCCTTCAAAGAACTCTGTGGATGCGGAGTTGGTTTCAAATTACTTCACGGATTCTGCTTGCAGAACACCATAGACCTCAATGAACTCTTCGAATATCTTGATTTCGTAGCAGTGAGTATAGGATCGGACATAGTACCCATTGTCGGGGAAAACAGGATTCTCGCTCTCTACGGACTAAGGAAACTAAATCAGCAACCCTCGCTAGGCCTGGCCGCCTTGAAAGAAATCAGCGGAATGAAAAACGTCATGACCATTTCGGATGTGGTTTTTTACTTGGGGCCAAGAATCAACGCTGCGGGTAGGCTCACACACGCCAAAGAATCTGTCGAACTTTTGATCGGACACATCGATGACGAACTCAGGGAATTGGCAAGTGCCCTGAACGACAGAAATGCGGCTCGCAAGGATTTTGACAAGGCCATAACGGCTGAAGCTCTAGAGATGATCCAAGAAGAATTTCCAGACACCAAGAGCACTGTGCTTTTCAAAAAAGATTGGCACAAGGGAGTCGTCGGAATCGTAGCTTCTCGATGTACGGAAAACTTCTACCGTCCTACGATTATTCTCACCGAATCAGAAGGCAAAGCCACCGGCTCGGCTCGATCGGTGGAGGGGTTCGATATCCATGAGGCAATCGGAAAATGTGCCCATCTGCTCGATCAATACGGCGGACACATGCATGCCGCAGGTTTAAGTCTATCACTTGACAAGGTGCAGGCTTTCAGGGAAGAGTTCGAGCGGGTAGTGGCATCATCTATACTCCCCGATCAGCTCATTCCAAAAATTGAAGTAGATCAGGAGATCACCTTCGACTTCATCCATTTCAAAACACTGGGCATCATCAAGCAAATGGCTCCTTTTGGGCCGCAAAATCTTGAGCCTACCTTTTGGTCCAAAGCAGTGTATTTCAAAAATCCTCCACGAATCCTGAAAGACGCTCACCTCAAAATGACCCTTTATCAAAAAAGCCATCCCTCCGGTTTTGATGCCATCGGATTTGGAATGGCCGAGTGGGCAGAAAAAATAGGTGTGAATGAACCCTTTCAAATCCTGTATCACGTTGAAGAAAACGAATATCAAGGCAACAAATCCCTCCAACTCAATTTGAAGGACATTAAACTTGCATAATGAAGCTACGCGCAGAATCACTCTTGAAGAAGTATGGCCGCCGAACAGTGGCCAACCGGGTGTCGCTGGAAGTGAATCAAGGCGAAATTGTGGGGTTGCTTGGCCCCAATGGTGCCGGCAAAACCACCACCTTCTATATGATTGTGGGGCTGATAAAACCCAACGAAGGCCAAATCTTCCTGGACAATGACGAGATCACTAACCTGGCCATGTACAAAAGAGCCCAGCGGGGAATCGGCTATCTGGCGCAGGAAGCTTCGGTTTTTAGAAAACTCTCGGTAGAGGACAATCTCAAAGCCGTGCTGGAATTGACCAAGCTCTCGAAGGTGGAGCAAAAAGAGAAAGCGGAAGAATTGCTTGAAGAATTCAGCTTGACACATGTGCGAAAAAACCTAGGAATGGTGCTCTCGGGAGGCGAAAGAAGAAGAACCGAAATCGCCAGGGCACTGGCCGTGAGTCCGAGCTTCGTCTTACTCGATGAGCCCTTTGCGGGTGTCGATCCCATAGCCGTGGAGGAAATTCAGGGCATTGTGGCAAAACTCAAAGAGAAAAACATCGGTATTCTGATCACCGATCACAACGTGAACGAAACACTTTCCATAACTGACCGGGCGTATCTGATGTTTGAGGGCAAATTGTTAAAAGCCGGAACCGCCGAAGAACTTGCCAACGATGAGCAGGTACGTCGGGTGTACCTTGGCAAACATTTCGAACTCAAACGCAAAATATAGCCATGGCGCTCTTCAACTCCATAATGTCCTGGGTAATGAAGAAGCGTATTCATCAAATAGAGCTATTTATGAAGTACCCCCACGAGGTACAAAATGAATGGCTCGAAACTCTCATATCGCAAGGACGGAGCACCGAGTACGGCAAGAAGTTCGGATTCAAAAACATCTCAACCTACCGCCAGTATAAAGAAAATGTACCCATCGTAGCATACGAGGAGTTGTTCCCATACATCGATCGGCTGCTGAAAGGTGAGCAAGGAATCTTGTGGTCCTCCGAAATTAAATGGTTTGCCAAATCCTCCGGCACGACCAACTCCAGAAGCAAGTTCATCCCTGTCTCACAAGAGGCCATAGACGACTGTCATTTCAAAGGTGGTAAAGACCTCCTTTCTATTTACTTCAATAACCACCCAAAAGCCCAGATGTTCGATGGCAAAGGGCTGGTCATTGGCGGGAGTCAGCAGCTCAACCAATTCGACAAGAGTTCTCAATCATACTACGGTGACGTCTCCGCCGTACTCCTCAAAAACATGCCCTGGTGGGCACAGATGGCCAAGACCCCAAGCCTCGACATTGCTCTGATGGAAGAATGGGAACCCAAAATCGAGAAGATGATAGAGGTGACGAAAAACGAAAATGTCACCAATATTTCTGGCGTTCCCACCTGGACATTTGTATTGATGGAGCGAATCCTTGAGGAAACTGGTGCGAAGAACATCCTGGAGGTTTGGCCAAATTTGGAAGCCTTTTTTCATGGGGCTGTTTCATTCACGCCCTATAGGGACTTATTCAAAAAGCTGATCCCTTCGGACTCCATGATCTACATGGAGACCTACAATGCCTCCGAGGGATTTTTTGGCATTCAGGACACCACAAATGCCGACGAATTGCTCCTCATGATGGATTATGGCATTTTCTATGAGTTCATCCCGATGGATCAGTGGGATAGTGACAACCCTCGAACCCTCGAACTGGATGAAGTGGAAGTCGGCCAGAACTATGCATTGGTCATCACCACCAACGCAGGCCTGTGGAGATACAAAATCGGGGACACCATCAAATTCACCTCCACCTCCCCATATCGCATAAAAATATCTGGCAGAACCAAGCATTTTATCAATGCATTTGGCGAAGAACTAATCATTGAAAATGCCGAAGAAGCCATTGCGGAAGCTTGTAGAAAAACCCAAGCCTCGATTGACAATTTTACTGCCGGGCCGCTTTTTCTATCTGAGGGGAACCAAGGTGCACACGAATGGATCATAGAGTTTGTGAATGATCCCGATGACGTGGATCGTTTCAAACAGATTCTGGACGAAAAATTGCGGGAGATCAACTCAGACTATGATGCCAAAAGGCAAAAGGACATAGCACTCAAAGCCCCGATAATCCATGTAGCCCAAAAGGACACTTTCTACCGATGGATGAAGCAAAGAGGGAAATTGGGTGGTCAAAACAAGGTGCCGCGGTTAGCGAATGACAGGGAGTATCTGGATCAATTGCTGAAGTTTATAGAGAGTTAGTACGGTATTTGCTGACGTGCTCGCGAATTGCTTATTTTTATAAGTCTAAAATCATTCGCTATGAAATCCACCCTCCTCACCTCGGCCCTTTTGGTCGTCTCGTTTCTTGCACAGGCCCAGTACCAATTTGCAAGCAAATCAGCAGAGAAACTCTATAAAAAAATTGAAGATGCATACTGGAATTATGATTTTGATTTTATCCTAGATAACGAGGATAAAATTGAAGAATATTATGGGCCCGCAAGAGATACACTTACTAGAAATATGTATCTCTCTCTTGGTGAGTCTTATTTCGACCGGAGCAACTACGAGAAAGCATTAGCATATAATGAAAAGGCACTTCGCGTATTGGAAGAGATGGAAAACAGCCAATACGAGGACTTAAAAGAGGTGCTTTTTAGTGTTGCTTCTTGCAAGGTAGAATTGGGGCAATTGAAGGGAGCGGAAGACATTTTTTTGAAAATAGTGAAAGGTGATAAGGAATTGTACGGGTCCAGTGATCCTACATACCTTGAGTCTGAATTATACTTTCTTAGTTTTTATGATCGAACAGGTCAGGGTAGAAAAGGAGTTCAACATGCAGAAGAAATACGACGATCCTTCCGTGGTAATACTCTAGAAGTGGCTGAGTATTTGAAGCAGTATGGCGGACTTCTAGAAGCTGATGGACAGTATACTAAAGCAGAGAGGACACTCAAACGTTCTTTAAATTTGTTTGAAGAAATCGGGTTGGAAGCGTCTACTGAGTATGTTGCCACTTTAAGCGCCTTAGGAATATTCTATACCAATATCGGCAAATTGCCACAGGCCGAAGAGCTCTATCTAAATGCCCTTGACATCCTACGGAGAATTCAGGGAGAAAATGAAGACTTTGTTGCAAGCATCAATAGCAATCTCGCTCAACTCTACTTTGAGCTGGGAAACTACGAAGAAGCAGAAAAAACATATACCAAGCTTCTCGCCGATGATCTTGAATACTACGGTGAAGAAA
>CAYORY010000138.1:0-5528 GCA_964406435.1 uncultured Roseivirgaceae bacterium
TTGAAGGCCAGGCCAGCGTTTGGCTGGATGCCAACGAAAATCCTTTCGACAATGGACTCAACCGCTACCCCGACCCGCACCAGCGAGATTTGAAGTGGGCAATGGCCAGAGAAAAAAAGCTGAATCCCGATCAGGTATTCTTTGGCAATGGAAGCGACGAGGTGATCGACCTGATGATGCGCGCATTCTGCGAGCCCGGTAAAGACAAAATCCTTCAATTCTCCCCTACCTACGGGATGTATCGTGTAAGTGCCGAGACCAATGACGTAGAGGTTCTTGACGTGCCTTTGATGCAGGATTTCCAAATTGATTTGACAGCAGCAAAAAAGGTAATTGCAGATAAATCGCCTAAACTCATTTTCCTGTGTAGTCCAAACAATCCTACGGGAAATTTGATGGATCAAAAGACCATTGAATCCTTGCTTGCATCGAATGCGATCGTGGTAGTCGATGAAGCCTATTCTGATTTTTCCTCGCAACCCAGCTGGACAAGCCGACTCTCGGAATTCAACAATCTCTTCGTGATGCAAACCTTCAGCAAGGCGCGGGGCATGGCAAGTATCCGGCTCGGAATGGGTTTTGGCAATCCTGAAATCATTTCCATTTTGGACAAAATAAAGCCACCCTACAACGTGAATGGCTGGACGCAGAAAACAGCACTGGAAAGCCTGAAACGTTTTGACCCGAAGGTAATTAAGGAGCTGAATCAAGAGAGGGACATGCTCGCATCGGAGTTGCCAAAACTGGATCAAGTGTTAAAGGTGTACCCCTCTGAGGCCAACTTCTTACTGGCAGAAATGAAGGATGCCAAAGGCACCTATCAGAAGTTGGTGAAAGAAGGAGTTGTAGTACGCGACCGAAGCTCCCAAATATCCAACACACTGCGATTCACAGTCGGAACTCCCGAAGAAAATCAAAAGCTCCTCACCCTTCTAAAAGGTGAAAAATTAGCCGACTCAAAAGATCGAATCGGGAAAGTTCACCGCAAAACGTCCGAGACGGATATTGAAATTGAGGTCAACCTTGATAGCAACAAAAACACGTCGATCTCAACTGGTATTGGTTTCTACGATCACATGCTGGATCAGGTCTCAAAACACGGCAAGGTGGGCTTGAAAGTAGAAGTTCAGGGTGATCTGGAAATTGACGAACACCACACAGTGGAAGACACGGCTATTGCGCTCGGAGAGGCCTTTCTGAAAGCACTGGGCAACAAAAGAGGAATCGAGCGATACGGCTACATGCTTCCAATGGACGATTGTCTGGCACAAGTAGCGATTGATTTTGGAGGACGTGCATGGCTGGAGTGGAATGCTGATTTCAGTCGTGAAAAAGTCGGAGAACTCCCAACAGAGATGTTCTACCATTTTTTCAAATCTTTTTCAGATGCAGCCAAATGCAACCTAAATATTAAAGCAGAAGGAGACAATGAGCACCACAAAATCGAAGCGATCTTCAAAGCATTCGCGCGAGCCATCAAGATGGCCGTGAAAGTTGATGGAGATGAGCTGCCGAGTACAAAAGGAGTCTTATGAGAATTGTAGATTTATTGATTTTAGATTTCTCCGAATTGAAAGTAATCGTCAATCGAATTAATCGTCAATCGAAATGATAGCTATAGTCAAATACAATGCAGGCAACATTCGCTCCGTCATGAACGCGCTGGATCGGATGGGAGTCGAACATATTCTGTCGGATGATCCTGAAGTTTTGGGAAGTGCCGAGAAAGTCATTCTCCCTGGGGTTGGCGAGGCAAATACCGCCATGAAATACTTGAAGGATCGAGGCTTGGATGAAGTGATTCGTTCGCTCAAACAACCATTTTTGGGCATTTGTCTGGGCATGCAGTTGATGTGCAAATACTCTGAGGAAAACGACACGGAGTGTCTCGGTCTCGTTGATGAAGTGGTCAAAAAATTTCCCTCCGGCGAATTGAAAGTTCCTCATATGGGATGGAACAATTTTGTAGAAACCAAGTCGCCGATTTTTGGAGGAATCGAATTATCCGATGATGTCTATTTCGTGCACAGCTACTACGCCGAGGTTGGCCCTGATACCATTGGCACGACCAACTACATCAAGGATTTCAGCTCAGCTATTCAGCGAGACAATTTTTATGGCGTCCAGTTTCACCCAGAGAAATCAGCGGATGTGGGACAAAAAATACTTCGTAATTTTCTCGATTTGTGATTTTAGATTATCCCGATTATGACTTCAGATGAATTGAAAAAAAGGACACGAAAGTTTGGGGCAGATGTAGCTCGATTTTGCATCAACATCCAAGCACATCCTGTCTTGAGATTTTATGCCAACCAACTTATTCGCGCCTCTTCGTCTGTTGGAGCAAACTATAGAGCTGCATGCCGCGTGAAATCTGCCAAGGATTTTATCAACAAACTAAAAATAGTGGAAGAGGAATGTGATGAATGTCTATTCTTTCTTGAGTTAATCGACGAAGTGGAACCCAACTTGCTTTCAGAAACCAAGTATCTCCAAAAAGAGGGGAATGAATTGCTCTCCATTTTCGTAGCATCCATTGGAACTGCAAGAAAGCGTCAATCGAATAAATCGTAAATCCAGAAATCGAATAAGTCCAATGAGAATCATTCCTGCCATAGACATCATCGAAGGAAAGGCCGTTCGCCTGTCCCAAGGCGACTATTCCAAGAAAACCATCTACAATGCCGACCCGCTTGAGGTCGCCAAACAATTCGAAGGAGCTGGACTTCAATACCTACACCTCGTGGATCTGGATGGAGCAAAAGCCGGAGAAATCATCAATTGGAAGGTGCTGGAAAAAATTACGACTAAGACGACTCTAAAAGTCGATTTCGGTGGTGGTGTCAAAACGGATGATGCTGTTCGGATTGCCTTTGAATGCGGCGCAAAGCAAATCACTGGAGGAAGCATCGCGGTGAAAGACCCAACCACCTTTGAGGGCTGGATCACCGCCTTTGGCTCAGAGAAAATCATCCTCGGCGCAGACGCCAAAGACGAGAAAATCGCTGTGCAAGGCTGGACAGAATCCACTGACAAATGGGTCGTAGACTTCATTCAGGACTACAAAGAAAAAGGAATCGAATACGTGATCTGCACTGATATTTCCAAAGACGGCATGCTCCAAGGCCCATCAATAGAACTGTACAAACGAATCCTTGGGGAAGTAGAAAACATCAAGCTAATTGCAAGCGGTGGAGTGTCTTCGATTGACGATTTATTTCGACTTAGAGATTTAGGATTGGATGGTGCCATCATTGGGAAGGCCATCTATGAAGGCAAAATCAATCTTCTGGAATTGCAAAATTTCGATCAATCGAACTAATCTAAAATCGGATCAATCTGAAATGCTTAAAAAAAGAATCATCCCCTGCCTCGACATCAAAGACGGCCAAACCGTGAAAGGCGTCAACTTCGTGAACATCCGAAATGCCGGCGACCCGGTGGAGCTGGCGAAACGGTATGTAAAAGAACGAGCCGATGAACTGGTTTTCCTCGATATCACCGCTACAGTCGACAAGCGAAAAACGCTGGTGGAATTAGTGACCCGAATCTCCCATGAAATCAACCTGCCCTTTACTGTAGGTGGTGGGATCAGCACCGTGGAAGATGTACGCGCCGTGCTGAATGCAGGTGCTGACAAAGTGAGCATTAACTCCGCCGCAGTAAAACGCCCTGAACTGATCAACGAACTGGCTGCCGAATTCGGCTCGCAGTGTGTCGTGCTCGCCATAGATGCAGGACTTGTTGGAGACGAATGGAAGGTCTTTGTGAAAGGTGGACGGGAAGCCACGGAGAAGAACGTATTTGACTGGGCAGTGGAAGGTGAGCAGCGAGGGGCCGGAGAAATTCTCCTCACCTCCATGCAGCATGATGGAACGAAAGCGGGCTTTGCGCACGAACTCACCGACAAGGTGGCCGAACTTGTGGGCATTCCGGTGATTGCCTCTGGCGGAGCGGGCAGTTCGCAACACTTCGTTGATCTTTTCACCCAAACAAAAGCAGACGCTGGACTAGCCGCAAGCATTTTTCACTTCGGTGAAATTCCAATTCCAGAACTCAAGCAAGAACTAAAAAAACAAAATATACCTGTAAGAATTTAAACGATTGTCTCGATCGTAGATTTACGATTCAATTCAATCGAAAAAATCGTCAATTGATTTAATCAAAAAATCCAACCAATGAAGCAGCCAAATTTCTCAAAATCCCCATCCGGCCTCCTCCCTGCCATCATCCAAAATGCCAGCACCGGGAAAGTGCTTATGCTCGGCTATATGAACGAGGAAGCATTCGCCAAAACTCAAGCCGAGGGAAAAGTCACCTTTTTCAGCCGCTCCAAGCAACGACTCTGGTCAAAGGGCGAGACCTCCAATAATTTCTTGCATGTAGTTTCCATCGCGCTGGATTGCGACCAGGACACCATTTTGATACAAGCCAACCCAGACGGTCCTACTTGCCACGAGGGGACGGAAACGTGCTTCAAGGACGACTCAGCGAAAGGCTTTCTCTTTGAATTGGAGGGAGTAATTGCCGACCGCAAAACCAACCCCAAGGAGGGCTCCTACACCAACGAACTCTTAAATAAAGGCACCAAGAAGGTTGCGCAGAAGGTGGGCGAAGAAGCCACCGAAGTAATTCTAGAAGCCATGGATGGCAGGAAGGATTTGCTAATCGAGGAAACCTCTGATTTGCTCTATCACCTGATTACCCTACTTCAAGATCAGGGAGTGAGCTTGGAGGATGTGGAAAAAAAGCTGAGAGAAAGGCATAGCTGAACTTTTTAAATTGAATTAATGAAAATTACTCCACTTGTCATCTTCCTGATTTCTACCACCCTCGCCGGACAAGATTTCCATGACCTGCATCCAGAGGTAACCAAACTCAAGAAAGAACTTGATCACTCGCTAAGCGATTTCAAGAAAGTTCATTTAGAAAACGAGGAATTTCTTTTAGAAATGACAGATGGAGGTGGAGAGCTAGTCGGTTACTTTAAGAATGGTCAGATAATCAAAATAGAAGAATGGGTGGGTCTATCAAATGCTGTTGCAACCAGGCATTTTTATTTCCTTGAGGGGGAATTATATTTCGTTGAAGAAGAAAAGAATCAATTCACTTTTAACACCGAAACTGGAGAATTCGATTATTCCGAAAGAGAGTTAGTTTTTCGGGGACGCTACCTTTTCATACCAGCATTTGATGCCCTCACTGAGGGACACGATCAGCTGACCTCTGAATCTGTTGATATAGAAAAATTCTTACTATCTGAATCTGGAAGATTGACTGAATTGTTGCGAAATAAAAGGTAGTTCTATGTGCGGTAGTTGCAAGGAAAACCAAAAAGGCCTGATCTTGCTCGTATTTCTCATTCTTCACAATGAAAAATCACTGCTTGGATTCTTCCTTCAAAAACGGATGCCTATCTGGCAACAAACGGATAGCTATCCAATGAGCAGCGGATAGCTATCCGATTAAGATTGGATAGCTATCCGATTTGGAGGTGCATATGACCACTGGGATGCATGCGGTAAAGT
>CAYORY010000139.1:0-5519 GCA_964406435.1 uncultured Roseivirgaceae bacterium
ATTTGACGGAAAGTCTTGAAAGAAAGCGAAATACGGATTACTGTCCCCGCTACTAAAAATCCCTCAGAATTCCTTTTTAGGTTTTTCTGAGGGATTTTTATTTCTATTCAATTATATCCATTAAAGGGATTTGATTAAGTTTTTGGACTGACCAACGCCACTTTTATTCATGGAGCGGCTCGATGAAGTTATTTTTTGATCACCCATCTTACAAGCCCCTTCTTCATGAAAATCCCTGCCCTATATTCATAATAAAAAGTAATTTGCAAACCTAACCAAGCCTAACTGCATGAATTTCTCTACACTGGATTTCGCCATTTTTGGAGCCTACTGTGCCCTTATTCTAGGTGTGGGTCTTTTTGTTTCTCGTGATAAAAAAGGCCATCAGAAGAATGCCGAAGATTATTTTCTTGCGAGCAAATCACTACCCTGGTGGGCGATCGGTGCATCTTTGATTGCGGCCAACATCTCGGCTGAGCAATTCATCGGCATGTCAGGGTCGGGATTTGCGTCGGGGTTGGCCATCGCATCCTACGAATGGATGGCAGCCATCACCTTGCTGATCGTAGGTAAGTACTTCCTGCCCATTTTCATCGAAAAAGGCATTTATACGATTCCGGAGTTTGTGGAAAAACGATTCAGTACTCAGCTCAAAACCATATTGGCCATTTTCTGGATTGCTCTTTTCATTTTCGTAAACCTTGCCTCAGTGCTGTATTTGGGGGCACTAGCGCTGGAAGCCATCATGGGGGTTCCCATGATTTGGGGAGTGATAGGCCTCTCGTTGTTTGCAGCAGCATATTCGCTGTACGGCGGCCTTAGTGCCGTGGCATGGACGGATGTTATTCAGGTCTTCTTTCTCGTGTTGGGAGGCCTTTTCACCACTTATTTGGCCCTGAATATTTTATCAGATGGGGCAGGCTGGACAACCGGATTAGGTCAGCTACTGGATGCTGCACCCGACAGGTTTCATATGATCTTGGACAGTTCCAATCCAGAGTATAGCAATTTGCCCGGTATTTGGGTGCTGATTGGAGGTTTGTGGGTGGCAAACTTGTACTATTGGGGTTTCAATCAATACATTATTCAACGAACACTGGCCGCCAAGTCACTTAAGGAGGCACAAAAGGGAATTGCATTGGCCGCATTCCTCAAACTATTGATTCCTTTCATAGTGGTCATACCGGGGATTGCTGCTTATGTGATCATCAATGATCCTGAAATTATGGCTCGTTTGGGTGCCGGAGCGTTGACCAATATGCCCGGACCTGGCGAATCAGACAAGGCCTATCCCTGGTTACTTCAGTTGCTACCATCTGGAATGAAAGGAATCGCTTTCGCTGCATTGACGGCTGCCATTGTTTCCTCATTGGCTTCTATGCTCAATTCCACATCGACCATTTTCACCATGGACATATACAAACAATACATTAACAAGAACGCTAGTGATAAGCAGACGGTGAACACTGGTCGAATTACGGCCGCTGTTGCTTTGGTGATCGCGTGTGTTATGGCTCCTCTTTTGGGAGGAATTGATCAGGCCTTTCAATTCATTCAGGAATACACAGGGGTAGTAAGCCCGGGCATTCTGGCGGTTTTTGTTCTTGGATTGTTTTGGAAGCAAACAACTAACTCAGGAGCCATCTTCGGGGCTCTTCTTTCTATACCCGTGGCGCTGGGATTGAAATTCCTTACCGCATTACCCTGGATGCACCAGATGGGACTGACGGCTCTCATTACGATGGGTATTATCGCCATCATTAGCTTAATAGAAGGACGAGGCAAAGACAATGAAAAAGGCATCCCATTGACTAAGGGCATTTTTGATACGAGTCCTGTTTTTAATATTTCCGCTTTTGCGGTATTGATCATTTGCACGGTGCTCTATGCGATATTCTGGTAAAATGAAGAAAGTAGTATTAACTGGAGGGCTGGGTTATATCGGCTCTCATGTGGCTGTGGAGCTGTTAGCTCAGGGGTACGAAATTGTCATTATCGATGACCTTTCTAATTCCGAACTTTTTGTGCTGGATAGGATTCAGGAAATCTCCGGAAAGAAGGTCGATTTTGAGCAGGGCGATTTGAGAGATACTCATTTTCTCAATCGGGTGTTTGGTCGGCACATGGTAGATGGAATTATTCATTTGGCGGCAAAGAAGGCGGTCGGAGAGTCGGTGCATAAGCCAATTCTGTACTACGATGTGAATGTTGGCGGGCTCATCAATCTCCTGAACGTGATTAAAAAGTCAGTCATTCAGAAATTCGTTTTCTCTTCATCATGTACCGTATACGGCGCTCCCGATCACTTGCCTGTCACGGAAGAAACGCCATTCGGAGATACCCCGTCACCGTACGGTAAGACCAAGCAGATGTGTGAGCACATACTGAAAACGTCCTCTCCGGTCTGTGATTACGACATTGTATCCCTCAGATACTTCAATCCCGTGGGTGCCCACCATTCGGCTCTGATCGGCGAACTGCCAAAGGGAACTCCGAATAATCTGGTGCCATTCATTACGCAGACGGCTGCCGGCTTGCGCGATGAGTTGAGTGTATATGGAGGTGACTATGATACACCGGATGGTTCGGCTATTCGCGACTACATACATGTGGCGGATCTGGCCAAAGCTCACGTGCAGGCCTTGTCAACTTCTTTAGGGAAATATTCGACCTTCAATATCGGCACTGGGCAGGGCCATTCTGTGTTGGAGGTGGTCAAAGTTTTCGAGGAAGTCTCAGGACAGAAAATCCCGCACAAAGTGGTCGACAGAAGAGCCGGGGATGTGGTAGCTATTTTTGGAGATACCACACTTGCAAACGAACGCCTGAACTGGAAATCGGAGCTAGGCCTGAAAGACATGCTCGCTGATGCCTGGAGATGGCAGCAGGGTTTGGTAGTTACAAAATAAGAAGGAGTTCATCCATGATCGCGCATCGAGCCTATACTAGGCAAGGCTATTTGTAGAAATTTTCAAAAAAAAAGCACTTACGAATTAACGTAAGTGCTTGACTTTAAAGCGGTCTGGACGAGACTCGAACTCGCGACCTCCTGCGTGACAGGCAGGCATTCTAACCAACTGAACTACCAAACCTTTTTGCTTCAAAAGCGACGCAAATTTAAGACGACCCATTTTCATATGCAAGGTCTGTTTTCCTTTAATTCTCTCTAAATTTGAACTCTCGTCAAATTAATTCAAAAGAGAACCCTATGGAGCTGGAATTTGAGAAACCTATAGCAGATTTGGAAGCCAAACTGGCTGACATGAAGGAGCTGGCCAAACAAAGTAATGTGGATGTTTCTGACGCCATCAAACAACTGGAATCGAAAATTCAAAAACTTAAAAAGGAAACTTTCGAGAATCTAACGAGGTGGCAAAGGGTTCAGCTTTCAAGACACCCGGAGCGGCCCTATGCGCTGGACTACATCTACGAAATGACGAGTGATTTTGTGGAGCTTCATGGAGACAGGTCGGTGAAAGATGATAAGGCGATGATTGGAGGTTTTGGTAAGATCGGTACACAGACTGTGATGCTCATTGGCCAGCAAAAGGGTAGAAATACCAAGCAAAGGCAAATGAGAAATTTTGGCATGGCTAATCCAGAAGGGTATCGCAAGGCTCTTCGTTTGATGAAGATGGCGGAGAAGTTCAATAAGCCAATAGTTACCTTGATTGATACTCCCGGTGCATTCCCGGGACTAGAGGCAGAGGAAAGAGGACAAGGTGAGGCTATAGCAAGAAATCTTAAGGAAATGTTCATGCTGAAAGTACCGGTCATTTGCATCATTATAGGTGAAGGTGCATCGGGCGGGGCACTCGGGATAGCCATAGGGGATCGAGTGCTGATGATGGAGAATACCTGGTATTCGGTTATTTCGCCTGAGTCCTGCTCCTCTATACTTTGGCGCAGCTGGGATTATAAAGAGCAGGCTGCTGAGGCGCTGAAATTGACTGCCAAAGACATGCTTGAAAATAGGCTGATCGATGGAGTCATCAAAGAACCTCTCGGAGGGGCACATACAGACATGACCAAGGCAGCAAAGGAACTTAAGAAGGTGATTTTGGGCACGTTGAAGGAATTGCACGATCAATCTGCAGAGCAGCGAATCGCTGATCGCATCGAGAAATTCAGTGCCATGGGGGCTTACGCCTGACCGCTGTGATGAAATTCAAAAGCCTTTTCTTCGGGTTTTGGTATCGGCTTTTCGGGTGGGGTATTTTAGGTAGCATTCCCGAGGAACTCAAGAAGTACGTAATAGTCGTAGCACCACATACAAGCAACTGGGATTTTGCGGTGGGCTATTGCGTGAAGCACATCATGAAAATGAAGCCGGATTTTCTGGCAAAGGACTCCTTATTTAAGGTGCCAATAGTAGGTTGGTTTCTGAAGACAGCAGGTGGCAGACCAGTGGATCGAAGTAAAAAAACGAACATGGTGGACCAAATCGTTGAAATTTTTGCGCAAAGCGAAAAATTCATAATGACCATCACGCCAGAGGGCACCCGGTCGTATTCCCCTGAATGGAAGACAGGATTCTACAGAGTCGCTTTTAAGGCAAAGGTGCCCATCATCATGGCCGGAATCGATTATTCAAGAAAAGTGGTTGAGTTTTGTGAGCCAATTTTTCCAACGGGAGATATGGAGGCTGATATAGAAAAAATGAAAGCCTACTTTCGCACAATTGTGGGAAAGCATCCTGAAAATGGGGTCAAATAAAAAGCCTCCCAAATTACTAGGAGGCTTCTTCGTCAGTAATTGCTACTGTTGATTAGTCATTGGCTGAAGCAGCCTTCTTTCTTGTGGTTCTTCTTTTCGGCTTTTCTTCCTCCACTGCTTCATCCTCTACACCAGCCAATATTCTACCGCAGTGCTCGCAAACGATGATTTTCTTTTGCTCTCGGATCTCCGCTTGCATTTGAGGTGGCACGATGTTGAAACACCCTCCACAGGCACCTCGCTTCACGGGAACGACCGCTAGACCGTTTCTCATATTCGCACGCACTTTGTCATACGACTTTATAAGACGTTCTTCAATGAGTTTTGCGGCCTTTACTCTGCCTTTCTCTAGCTTCTCCTCGTCTTCTTCTGATTCTTTTGCGATGATTGCAAGTTCTTCTTTCTTGCTTTGAAGATCCTTTTGTCTCTCCTTACGAATGTCGTCGGTTTCCTTTATTTCCTCCTTTTTTGCCTCTATTCTGTCGTAAGCTTCTTTTATTCTTTTTTCAAGAATTTGGATTTCCAGCTTCTGTAGTTCTACTTCCTTGGTTATGGCATCATACTCACGATTATTTCGCACGTTCATTTGCTGTTCCTCATATTTCTTAATGAGTTTTTCAGCGTCTTTGATTGCTACTTTATTCGCATCTATGCTCTCTTCGATCTCCACAAGTTCAGCTTGCTGCTTCTCCACTCTGGTTTCATACCCGGCAAGTTCGTCCTCCAGATCCATCACCTCCTCTGGCAGGGCACCTCTTACTTTTTGGAGTTCGTCAATTTCTGAGTCTATGGATTGTAATTTT
>CAYORY010000140.1:0-5494 GCA_964406435.1 uncultured Roseivirgaceae bacterium
CCATATAGCGGGATAACGCGCACAATAGGTATATTTGAAAGGTGTGTAACGCGCAAGTTCGCGTTATATTAATGTTATGCTTAATATGAAGCTAAATACTTTAATTCCATTTTGTTTGTTCTTACTGAGTTGTAGCTCATCTAAAAGCTATATCAAAACATTGAACGATTCCAATGAACGCGGAAGATTCATATTCACTCTTGAACCTTCTAGTGACAATGTAAGGATTGTTAAAAGAGGGCCTTCTATGAACGAAACGGGAGATCCCAATAACAGGCAGCTCTTCATAATTTCCTTGAACGAGATTACGAAAGAAACGAAATTGAATATTGAGTATTTTGGAGAAATAGGTCTCTCTAGTGAACTGGCAACTCATGTTTCATGTGAATTGATGTCAGCTGAATGGATTTTTACTCTATCATCAGCAACAATGGTAACCAAATTCAAATATGTTGTTAATGGCAAAGAGTATTTCATCAACGGAGAACATAAAAACATGACAGGTGGAACTAAGAGCAATAATCTCTTGAGATCAATCACTAATGCCAACTACAAATTCTTGATAGAAGTTACGAGCCAAATTGAACCAATCTAAGCATAACAAACGCGGATCAGGCATGTGCCATGGTGCTTTCAGCAAGCTCCTGAGCAAACAAACCGCTCCACTACCCATTCTGAAACTTTCTCTCTCCTCCCACCTTCCTTCTTTCTGGACTTAAACCTGTGGAACGCAGTGCTTCGTAGTTGCCGTTGTGGGTATTAGGCAGTTTCGCTACTTTAGTGCTTTCTAGCTATCTCGGGACACACGGCGGATAGCTGATCGTTAAAATCAAATTATTCTTTGAGACTTTCCATTGATCAAGAAAGAATCCTACTAGGCAGCATAAACAGTGCTTTGGTTAAACTCAACACCCCATCCACGGCAAATCCCAGAATTCTGAAAGGCAAACTGATCAGCCAGATGATTGGATAGAGGATGACAATAGCCAGAGCAAGCGGCCAACAAAG
This sequence comes from uncultured Roseivirgaceae bacterium, assembly GCA_964406435.1. Classification (GTDB taxonomy): domain Bacteria; phylum Bacteroidota; class Bacteroidia; order Cytophagales; family Cyclobacteriaceae; genus JAAEPI01. The sequence goes on from CAYORY010000140.1 coordinate 1,009, forward strand.
AATGAGGAGAATAATCCAGAGGAGAAGTTTCATTCCATCGTAGAACGAATAGGAGCTATGGGAGTTCGGTTTTATGAGATACCACCCGCCTGCAAGGGCAGGAAACACCCCTCTGACCAGTCGGGCATGAGTCCGGCAAGGTATCAAGTCATTCCGAAGGAATCTTTGTGCGGATAGCCGGCCGATTTTAACCTTCAAATCAAAAAATCAATTCATTTTCAAATCGGTCTACTCCCACTCGATAGTTGCTGGTGGCTTAGATGAGATGTCATAAACGACACGGTTGACGCCTTTCACCTGATTGATGATTTTATTAGAAATGCGTCCAAGAAATTCATATGGTAAATGCACCCAGTCGGCGGTCATGCCATCCAAGCTTGTAACAGCTCTAAGAGCTACAACATTTTCATACGTTCGTTCGTCACCCATCACTCCTACTGACTGCACTGGAAGCAACATCGCTCCGGCTTGCCACACCTCATCATAGAGCCCTTCGTCATGAAGCCCTTGAATGAAAATATCATCCACTTCTTGTAGAACCCGAACTTTCTCAGCGGTGATGTCTCCAAGAATTCTGATGCCCAACCCTGGTCCTGGAAAAGGATGTCGTCCAAGAATGGTCTCAGGCACGCCAATGGTTCGACCTACTCTTCGCACCTCGTCTTTGAAGAGGGTGTTCAGCGGCTCTACGACTTTTAATTTCATGTAGTCTGGCAATCCACCGACATTGTGATGCGACTTGATGGTCGCGGAAGGCCCCTTCACTGAAACAGACTCAATCACGTCAGGATAAATAGTCCCCTGTCCCAGCCACTTCACGTTTTCAATCTTGTGCGCCTCCTCATCAAACACGTCGATAAACACCTTACCGATGGCTTTTCTTTTGGCCTCAGGCTCTGTCAATCCATCAAGTGCTGCATAGAATTTATCCTTTGCATTCACGCCTTTCACATTCAGCCCCATGGCCTTGTATGACTCCAGCACCTTTTCAAACTCATTCTTGCGAAGAAGTCCATTGTCAACGAAAATGCAATAAAGATTTTTGCCTATGGCTAGATGAATCAACTCAGCAGCAACTGATGAGTCAACGCCACCAGATAAGCCCAAAACCACTTTATCATTGCCGAGCTTTTCTTTCAGCTCTGCCACTGTGCTTTCTACAAATTGATCGGGTGTCCAATCACACTGTGCGCCGCAAATTCCCACCACGAAATTTCGCAAGAGGGTCAAACCATCCGTGGTGTGCGTGACCTCCGGGTGAAACTGAATGCCGTATTGTTTCGTGCCTTTGATGTGAAATCCGGCAACCGGAATACTGGAAGTGGAAGCCGTCAATTCAAAGCTCTCAGGAAGATTCAAAATGGTGTCTCCGTGAGACATCCAAACCTGACTGCCCGAAGCAATTCCATGAAACAAGTCGTGATCGATCACCTGAGAAAGATTGGCTCTGCCGTATTCTCTATGGTTTGATCTGGCCACTTCTCCTCCACTCTTAAGTGCCATCAGCTGTGCCCCATAGCACACGCCCAATACGGGGATTTTCACTGACGTAAAATCATAATCCGGGGCATTTTCTTCCAACACCGAGCAAGGGCCTCCACTCAAAATCAAGCCGATGGTTTCTTCATCCATTTCGGGAGGATTGTTGAAAGGATGAATTTCACAGTAAACATTTAGCTCACGAATCCGCCTGGCAATAAGTTGGGTATATTGGGAACCGAAATCGAGGATGAGAATCTTTTGCGACATGCGCGCAAAATTAGGGTTTCCATTCACACTATATTAATTTGGTGGACATGAATATTGAACATCAGAAAATTGAACTGATTAAGTGGCTTACTGACTTGGAAGATGCTGATGTAATGGCCAAGTTGAAAGCAATGAAAGATGAAAGTTCGGACGTCCTAACACCATCTCACAAAGAAATTCTAGATGACCGATTGCTTGATCTCAAAAATAATCCGGACAAAGGTTCTTCATGGGAAGAAGTCAAGCGGCGACTGCTGACAAGATGAAAATTTTCGTATTGGCTATTCTTCACAATAAAAGAGATCCTAAAATATGGGAAAGCAAGTAAAACTTATCCTGCTTTTGACGTTGACCTGCCTCGTGGGGCATTCGCAGGAAATCCGCATTGCCAAACTCAAGTACGATGGTGGTGGTGACTGGTACGCCAATAAAACGGCACTCCCCAACCTCATTGAGTTTTGCAATAAGAACCTGAACACCAACATCCGAGGCGAAGAAGATATTGTGGAAATTGGGAGTCCCGATCTTTTTTCCTACCCTTATGTCTACATGACCGGACATGGGAATGTTCGATTGAGTGATTCGCAAGCCGAGAACCTGAGAACCTATCTCACGGGTGGTGGCTTCCTTCACATTGACGACAATTTTGGACTGGACCCATTCGTCAGATTGGAAATGAAAAAAGTCTTTCCCGAATTAGATTTTGTGGAACTGCCCTTTCAGCATCCAATCTACGATCAGAAATACAAGTTCAAATCCGGCTTGCCAAAGATCCATGAGCATGAAGGCAAACCTCCACAAGGATTCGGCCTCATCTATGAAGGTCGATTGGTTTGTTTCTACACCTATGAATGCGACCTGGGGAACGGCTGGGAAGATCAAATCATTTATAACGACCCTGAAGCTCTTCGTCAACTTGCGCTACAAATGGGCGCCAATATTATCAGCTACGCTTTTACGGCTTACTAACTATTCTTTCACCCTTTGATCACCAAAATTGTAGGTGATTCCAAATCCGAAGACGCTCTTAAACTGGACTTTGGGGCCAGCCGCTACCACAGAGCCATCTCCTAGCACGCGCTCGGTATTGATGTCATCATCATACAGAAGCTGAGTGAACAGATTAGTAGTCATGTACTTATTGATTTGCATGACGATGGTGTTTTGCCAGTTCACATCAATATTTCCAAACGTCTCTGCTTCATAGTTTGTGAAGAGCTCAAGTCTTGTCTCCACGTTCACATTCTTGATCGCTTCTTGCTTGTACTGAAAAGAGAAATACGATCCAAGCTCACCACGCACTGTACGACCTGGAGCCACACCGTAAGCGCCAGCATCTCCTACGATTTCACCATCCAGGACAAAAGTTAATTTTCCAGTAAGCGGCTTATAACTGAAATTGATAAACTCGTTTGGGGAATATTCTATACCCGTACCAACAGTCAAATAAGCTGGTGCCATAAATCTTGAGATCACACTGTCCTGATCGTCTTGAGAAAACCCCTCAACAAACTGAGTTCTGAAATCTATAAATCCAGACAAAAACCATCGGGTGTTGCCCTCTGTCACTTGGTAGCCATAGCTGCTTTGGAAGGCAATCCTATCGTCCGATTTCTGAGCTCGACCTTCACCTTGTTTTTGCAAGCCATACCCAAGCTGCAAGGCGTTGTTCCATTTGTGTCGCCTTAGTTTTTTGTCAGCAAATACATTGAAAAAAGCGTTGATTGAAGAAGAATTCTGTCCCCCGGCTGCCCAGTTGCTCAAAGAAACCTGAGAGAATGTAAGCGAAGAAGTTCCACCCTTTTTCCAATAGGTGGTATCACTTGGCGCAGCGTCCTGAGCTTGAGTGTGCAGGAATAAAACAATGGATAAACTGTAGAGTACTCTTTTCATGTGTGTGATCTTGTGAAGCGGCAAAACTAGGAAACTCCCGTTTTATTTCCCCACTTTTCTTAATTTCCGGCTCATACTCGCATTCCCATGAAAATTAATGTCTTTGTTAAAGTCACTGGTCTTCTTGCGATTTTCGTTTACAGTCAATCTGCTCCGGCTCAAGACCTGCGAACTTTAATCGATAGTAGCACCTATTATTGGGATAATCAGCATTTTGAGAAGGCGTTTGAGACCCTCGGTGAGGGAGTAGAACTAGCCAAAAATCTCTACGAAACAAAAGACGAAAACGGAGCATTCAGTTATGCTTTCATGCTCAATCAAATGGGCGTTAGGTTATACCAGGCTGAAGTTTTCGATAAAGCGGAAAGCTACTATTCGGCTGCCTTGCCGCTTTTCAGAGAAGCTGAAGGTGAGGCAGGGGCGAACTATATAACCACCTTGGAAAACCTAGCGCTTTGTCTTGATGATGAACAAAAATTCGATGAGGCCTTAGACATTTACGCACTCCTGCTTTCCAATGAGGCCTTTCATATTGCCGCCGGGAGCGGTATTTACCAAACCTACAATGCCGCTGCTATTAGTGCCTATAATGCTGGGAATCGCGATGTGGCGTTTAATTACTACGAAAACGCCCTTTCCTACTTAGACGAATCCCACGCAGACTTTTGGGTAATTGTCGAAAATCTGCTGGTTTTGGAGCAGTCCTGGGGCTCGGGACTAAGTGTGCAAGATTATCTCACTAAATTCATTGAAAGATTTCCAGACAAAGAGGAAGAATACAGAAATCTTATCGCCTATTTGAATCGGGAATTGGCCCTCCAAAAACTTGAAGAAATGGACTATA
>CAYORY010000141.1:0-5475 GCA_964406435.1 uncultured Roseivirgaceae bacterium
GTTCAATATTGAGAACTGCATCCGTGGTTCCACCGAAAGTGCCTAGATGCTTCGTATCAGGAATTTTTTCCAAGTATTTTCTGAGTAGGAGTGCAAACTCCGGTTCGTCTTCAACGATGATGTAACTTAAGCTAGCCATGATTCGACTTCTTCCTTTGTTGGATTCTGAACGTCATTGAGCTTCATTTTCTTTCGCATACCGCAAACATCATTGTGAAGCTTATTACCGTTCGCCTCCTTGAGTGAGTGGATAGTAAGATAGCCTAATTTCTGAATAATCGGGATCAGTTCGGGTCTAATTCCCAAGTCTAAATAATCTTTGTCGGAAGCAACAGCCGCCTTTTTCTCCGGCCTCATCTGTGGGAAAAAAAGTACGTCTTGGATGGAATTTGAGTTGGTCATGATCATAGACAATCGATCTATACCCACGCCCAGTCCGGCGGTTGGCGGCATGCCGTACTCAAGGGCGCGAAGAAAATCTTCGTCCAATGTCATGGCCTCATCGTCCCCTCGCTTTCCAAGTTCAAGCTGCTCCTCGAATCTCTTTCGCTGATCTATCGGATCGTTGAGTTCGGAAAACGCATTGCAGATTTCCTTGCCGTTACAGATTGCTTCGAATCTCTCCACCAGCCCTTCTTTGCTTCGGTGCTTCTTTGCCAATGGTGACATCTCCACCGGATAGTCCGTAATGAAAGTGGGCTGAATCAACTGGCCTTCACATTTTTCTCCAAAAATTTCATCGATCAGCTTGCCTTTGCCCATGGTCTCATCTACAGGCACATCTAGTTTCTTGGCCGTCGCTCTCAGGGCCGCCTCATCCATTACTGAAATGTCGATTCCTGTGAAATGTTCAATTGCCTCGAACATCGTGAATCTCTTCCATGGCCGCTTGAAGTCAATGTCGTGTGCTCCGACTTTCACCATGGTTTTGCCATGTAGGTCCAGGGCAATTTTCTCGACCATTTCCTCCACGAGATTCATCATCCACTCATAGTCTTTGTAGGCTACATAAAGCTCCACTTGTGTGAATTCAGGATTGTGGAAACGAGACATTCCTTCATTCCTGAAATCCTTGGAGAATTCAAACACACCATCAAATCCCCCGACGATCAAACGTTTCAGGTACAGCTCATTGGCTATACGCAAATAGAGCGTCATGTCGAGCGTGTTGTGATGTGTCTTGAATGGACGAGCGGCTGCACCGCCGTAAAGTGGCTGAAGAATAGGGGTTTCCACCTCCAGATATCCATTCCCAGCAAGGAAATCTCGCATGGAGTTCACAAGCTGAGTGCGCTGAATAAAGGTCTTTTTGATTTGTGGGTTCACCACCAGGTCCACATAACGCTGGCGGTAGCGCTGCTCCGGATCGGTGAACGCATCGTGGGTCACTACATTGCCATTTTCATCTTCCGATTCCTTCACGATTGGGAGCGGCTTGAGTGATTTGCTGAGCAATTTCAATTCTGACAGCTGGATGGAGAGTTCGCCTACCTGCGTTCTGAATACGAATCCCTTTACCCCTAGTATGTCCCCAATATCCAGCTTCTTTTTGAAGACGTCATTGTAGAATGATTTGTCCTCGCCGGGGCAGATATCATCTCGGCGTAGGTAAATCTGAATTCGGCCTTCCTGATCTTGAATCTCCGCAAAAGACGCTGAGCCCATGATCCGGCGACTCATCATTCTGCCAGCCATCTGCACCTCTTTGAACTCGTCGGGGTGCGCATCGAATCGCTCTTTGATTTTTTTGGAGGTGGTGGTGATCTCAAACAGATCGGCCGGGTAGGGTTCTATCCCCGCTTTGATCAATTCTTCCCTGACTTGTCTTCTCTGTAATTCCTGCTCGCTTAGTTGCATCCTTTAGGCTGATTTTCGTCTTTTAATTTCCTTTTTGATCATGGTGAGTTCCCTCCCACTTTGGCCCGCAATGGCGGTATTTTCTTTGGCTCGCCTGAATAAATACGGCATCACTTTGTGTATCGGGCCGTAAGGCACGTACTTCGCCACATTGTATCCGTGCCGGGCAAGGTTGAAGGAAATGTTGTCACTCATCCCCAATAGCTGCGCAAAGAAAACCCTATGGTCGTCACGAGCTATGCCCTTATCATCCATTAAATTGGCAAGTAGCAGGCAGGACTTTTCATTGTGCGTTCCGGCGCATAAGCCTACACTATCCAGATTTTCCATGCACAGTCGGATCGCCTCGTTGTAGTCATGATCGGTGGCCTGCTTCGTGGGCTGAATAGGTGACTTGTACTTCATTTCCTCTGCTCGTTCTCGCTCCTTTTCCATATAAGCTCCCCGTACCAGCTTCACACCCAGATGAAAATTCTCTTCACGAGCCAGCTGAATGGCCGCTTTAAGGTTACCCAGCATATCCTGTCGGTACATCTGGAAGGTGTTGAACACGTGCGGATAATCCTGGTTGAACTTGCGCATCAGCTCCAGAGAAACTTCATCTATTACATCCTGTATCCAAGACTCCTCAGCGTCGATCATAAACATCAAACCATTTGCCTTCGCAGCTTGCGCAATCTCAAACGCTCTGTCTTGCATCATGACAATCTTCAGTTTTTCGTCCTTGGTGAGTTCCCTGCCTTCCTGCTCTTTCATCATTACCTCGGTAGAGCCAATCCCCGTGAGTTTCACTACACAAAATGGGACGTCCGTGCCTTCTTTAGCTGAGTTGCAAATTCGAATTAACTCCTCCTTGGTTCTGTCGTACCCTATTTCGATCGTCTCACCCTCTACGGAATAGTCGAGGATGGTCTTCACGTTGAAATCGGCTAATTTCTTCATGGTAGGTTTGCAGCCCTCTACCGATTCTCCTCCACAGAATTGTTGATAAATCGTGTTTCGGATGATGCCTTTGATAGGGAGCCCTACGGACAAAGCGAATCGGGTGAATGCCACGCCGAGATTGACCATCCATGGTCGCTTCATCGTAGCAAAAACAAAATAAGATTTCCACAATTCCCGATCAGAATTAATTGCGAAGGCAATCTCCGTGTTATCAAATTCAATCTCTTGTTTTTGCATAATTTTGGGCAAACGTCCGCAAAAATATCAAAACGAATCTAAGCCTTACGTGGTAAAACCAGCATACCTCCAATTTTCTCAAAACCCGGCTGCCACGCTACTTGATATTCTGGACGAAATAGCTCCCGACAGGATAGCGGTTTTGGTAGATGAAAATACCAAAAAACACTGTTTGCCACTCTTAAATTCAGATCTGCCGATCATTGAAATTAAAAGTGGGGAGAAGAATAAAACCTTAACGACCTGCGATAAAATTTGGATGGAGATGACAGATCTGGGCTTTTCCAGAAAATCCCTGCTCATCAATCTCGGAGGAGGTGTGATCGGCGATATGGGTGGTTTTGCAGCTAGCACCTATAAGCGTGGGATTCGATTTGTTAATTTCCCGACTACCCTTCTATCCATGGTGGACGCAAGCATTGGTGGCAAACTCGGGATTGATTTTCATGGTCTGAAAAATCACATTGGTGTTTTTCAGGAACCAACCAAGGTTGTGGTCTCTGACGGTTTTCTTGAAACCCTGCCCGAAGATCAAATTCGATCAGGTTTTGCTGAAATATTGAAACATGCACTTATTCATGATCAAAACTACTGGCAAACGGTAAAAAAGGTCAATCTGGCTCAAACGGATTGGTCGGGGATTATTCACCAATCTGTGGAGATCAAAAACAAGGTGGTCTTGGCCGATCCAAAGGAAAATGGATTGAGAAAAATCTTGAATTTTGGTCATTCTCTGGGTCATGCCATCGAGACTCACTTCCTCGATTCGGGAGTTCCCCTGCTGCATGGAGAGGCCATTGCCATCGGCATGATACTGGAAGGATACATTTCAACCGAGAAAAAAATTCTTTCAAAAGAAGATTTGAGCGGAATGGTGGAAGTAATCTCCTCTTACTTTGAACTCCCAACACTCCCCGGCTCTGATGAGCTATTGACCCATTTGAAACAGGACAAAAAAAATCAAGGAGAAGTTTTAAATTTTTCCTTGATTGAACGAATTGGAAGCTGCAAGTGGGATGTACCCGTGACGAAGGCCGAAATAGAATGTGCTCTGGAGAGCTACTCAGTGCTTACACAAAGAGTTTAGTCTGTTCATTCTTCGCAACCTGCTTCTTCTTTGCTTTTTTTGGCGTGGTAATCATAATAGTCACCAAGCCAATCAGAGCCGCGATTAATAATGTTCCGAATGTGCGTGATTTTCCCATATGGGATGAAACGCAATAACCGTGCTAAGGATTCCATGATGAATGAAAAAACAGTGTTGAAGAAACTCGTACCGAAACCACTAGGTGGCTCGGTCAAAATAAGTGCATCAAAAAGTGAAAGTAATCGACTCTTGCTTATCAATGCGCTGGCCAGTGCGCCCCTGACACTTGGCAATCTTTCTTTGGCTCGTGATACACAAACGATGCATTCGCTACTACAAACCCAACCTGAAATCTGGGATGTGAAAGATGCCGGTACGACTATGCGATTTCTGACGGCCTACCTCGCCATCAAAGGTCATGAAGCCATCATCTCCGGAACTGAGCGCATGAAAAACAGACCTATTGGCCCTCTGGTCGATGCATTGAGAACATTGGGTGCCAATGTGCACTATGAAGAAAAAGATGGCTACCCTCCTTTACGTATTTCGAGATTGGAAACCCAGGGCGCTGATCGAATTGAGATTCCAGGGAACATCAGCAGTCAATATATCAGTGCGCTACTGATGATCGCGCCGTGCCTTCCGAAGGGCCTTGAAATAGAACTCACTACGGAAATCTTCAGCCGACCCTACATCGAAATGACGCTTAAGCTCATGGAACTGTTTGGGGTGAGCCACGAATGGCAAGGCCAGGTGATCAGAATCGCTCCGCAAGCCTATGAAGCCCGACAAGCAAACTACTCGGTAGAAAGCGACTGGTCAGGAGCCAGCTATTGGTACAGCTTTGTGGCATTGAACCCTTCTGGGGGCAATTTGTTGCTACCCAAACTTCGTGAAAACTCCACGCAGGGTGATCAGGCGATAGCCGATATTATGAGCAAAATGGGCGTGCAAACTTCCTATGAGCCCTTGGGAGTGCGAATTAGGCAAGCAGTCGAGGTTGAGCGTGAACTGACCATTGATTTCAGAGAATGCCCAGATCTTGCTCAAACAGTTTTTGTCGTGGCGGCTGTAAAAGGAATCAAGCTGACGATGACTGGCCTGGAAAGCCTGAAAATAAAAGAGACTGACCGTGTTCAAGCCATGATAAACGAGTTGGCGAAAATAGGAGCCACCCTTAGTGAGAGTGGAAACACATGGACACTGGAGCCTTCGGGTTCTTTGCCTGATAAGGTAGAAATAGAAACCTACGAAGATCACCGAATGGCCATGGCCTTTGCACCACTCTCTTGCCTGATGGATGTGACCATCCTCGATCCTTCGGTGGTGAACAAGAGCTATCCTAATTT
>CAYORY010000142.1:0-5438 GCA_964406435.1 uncultured Roseivirgaceae bacterium
CCCCCACGCTATGCCGAAACGCGCTTTATCCAAACATTTCATTGGTGCGCCCAACCCACTCTTTCCTGGAAGCAAATTCTCCTTGGGTACCTTCACATCTTGAAAAACGAGCTCCCCGGTGCAGGATGCCCGAAGCGACCATTTGCCATGCGTTTCTGGCGTAGTGAATCCCTCCATTCCACGCTCCACGATCAAGCCGTGGATTCTATCCTCTTCATTTTTTGCCCAAACGACCGCCACGTCGGCTTGGGGCGAATTAGAAATCCACATTTTGGCACCATTGAGCAAATAATGATCTCCCTCATCGGTGAATCTTGTTTCCATACCACTGGGGTTCGACCCGTGATTGGGCTCTGTCAATCCAAAGCAACCGAGCATTTCACCCGAGGCTAATTTGGGCAAATACTTTTGTCTCTGCTCCTCGCTCCCAAAAGCATAAATCGGATACATCACCAATGAGCCTTGCACGGAGGCCGTTGACCTCATGCCTGAGTCTCCACGCTCTATTTCTTGCATGATCAAACCATACGAAATGTGATCCAATCCACCACATCCGTACTCCTCAGGTAGCGTAGGCCCAAAAGCCCCAACTTCCCCAAATTTTCGTACCATTTCCTTCGGGAAATGATTTCGCTCTGCCCAGTCTTCGATGAAGGGTGTGATTTCCTTTTTGACAAAATCTCGGATAGACGCCCTGATGAGTTTATGCTCATCGGTGAGCAGATCATCCAATTGATAAAAATCAGGAGCTTCGAATTCGTCAACGAAATTTCTTTTCTTCACAGCGCCGTTCTCAGTTAAAGTACTCATGGGTGTAATGTTGCTTTGGGTTTAGGATTAGAACTGCCAAATTTACAACCTTTAACAAAAGACATGTCGAAAAACAGCATCGATCCTCAAATAGAATTGCAGCTTCAAATGCTCTCCGAAAAGTACGCATCCATGGGGCAGGATTTGTCCAGCTACCTGGACGGATTGCTCTACCGCGACTACCTCACGTACTGGGACTACATTCACCTGGACACGCTCTTGAGTTTGCAGAATCCTAAGACCGCTTTCCCCGATGAGAAAATATTCATTCTCTACCATCAAATCACCGAACTGTACTTTAAGCTCATCCTCAATGAAATAGACCAACTAATTTTTGATGATCCTGTAGACGCTGAAATTTTCCATAAAAGAATTCATCGGTGCAATCGCTACTTCAACCATTTAGTAGATTCTTTTGATGTAATGATAGACGGCATGGATCAGGAGCAATTCCTAAAATTCAGGATGTCACTTCTCCCCGCCTCCGGTTTCCAGTCGGGACAATATCGGATGATCGAGATTTCTTGTACCGATTTCCATCGGCTGACCAGATCACCCGATGAATTAAAAGATGCTTCTTTGGAGGATGTTTACGACAAATTGTACTGGAAAAGTGGTGCTACAGAATTGGCTACCGGAAAGAAAACACTCACTCTCAAGCAATTCGAATTGAAATATCGAGAAGCATTTATCAAGAGGGCTGAATCCATCAAAGAGTGCAACCTAAGACAGCTGTATCTAAAAAACTACAAGGGAAATACCGAAATAGAAGAGTCTCTCCGTCAGCTGGATCATCTGGTAAATGTAAGCTGGCCACTTGTACACATGCGGTCAGCTTCGAGGTATCTTCAGAGAAATCCGGATGTAATCAAAGCGACAGGTGGCACCAACTGGCAGAAATACTTGCCTCCTAAAAATCAGATGATTCAGTTCTATCCTGAATTATGGAAAGATGCGGAAACGCAAGACTGGGGCAAGAAGCTCAAACTTTAATGTGGCGATTCAGTATCATTTACCTTCTATTGATCCTATCTGGAGCCTCACGAGCCCAGGAGATTTTTCAGAAGGAGATCTATTTTGATTCTGATAGCAGTGTCTTAAAAGAAGTCATTCACTTCAAAGTAGCCGACTCCACCCTGCACGGCACCTACGAGAGTTTTCACCTAAACGGCTCCCTCCAAACCTTCGGTCATTACCTGAACGGACAGCCTGACAGTTTGTGGACGTACTATTACCTGAATGGTCGTAAACAAGCCGAAGGAAGGTTTAAGGAAGGAATTACAAACGGGAAGTGGACCTATTTCTATGAGAATGGTAGCGAAAAATCAGCCGGCATTTTAAGAGATAATATCAAGCAAGGCAACTGGACGTTTTATTATGAAAATGGTAAAAAGAAAAGCACCGGTACTTATTATGATGATCAGAAAAATGGCATTTGGAACTACTTCTATGAAGATGAAATGCTGAAGGCTCAGGCCTACTACGATCAGGGTGCCGGCATCTACAAGGAATTCTATCCATCAGGATCCGTGAAGATGGAAGGTGAGAACAAAGACGAAAAAAGCGAAGGTGCCTGGACGTACTATTACGAGTCGGGGGAAATTCAGGCTCAGGGTGAGTTTGAATCCGGCTTGCGAGTGGGAGAATGGATATACTTCCATCCCAATGGGAAAAAGGCAGCCGTCGGCAAATTCATAAAAGGCGAGGAAGAAGGCATTTGGAAACACTACTTCGATGATGGGTCGCTAAGTGCTGAGGGCGCCATGGAAAACGGAGAGAAAGATGGCTTCTGGAAACTCTACTACCCCACAGGCGAGGTGAAAGGTGAGGGCAATTACCATATTGGAGATGGAGAGTATACAGAGTACTACCCAAGTGGCAAACTGAAGACCAAAGGACAAATTGCCGCTGGCAAGAAAGATGGTAGCTGGATATTCTATTCTGAAGAAGGATTAATTGATGGCAGAGCAGAGTTCAAAGAAGGTGACGGAGTATATACCGGATATTACCCGGATGGCTCAGTAAAAATGAAAGGTGACATGAAGGACGATCGGCGCATTGGCGAATGGGAGCTGTATGATCAGGAAGGACTGCTAGCCGGCACCTATAAACCAATCTACGAAGACGAGGCACCCATTTTCAAAACAAGACAATCAGAAACCTTTACGGAACCGTCCGGGTCTGATAAACCAGAGTACCTTTTTCCTAAACGAAAAATCAGGTATTTCACATCTGGCATTAATGAATACCAGGGCATCATCATTGGTGGAAATCCAGCCGGAGTGCTCCTCAATCGGGTCCCCGTGGCGGTGGAGTTTTATCAGCAGGAGCGACTGGGGTACGAATTGCAATTCATTTTGGAGAGAGAACCCTTTTTCATTGCAAACCAGAATGTTGGCCTAAACAATGTCTACTCCCGAGGCGGAACGATCCAGTTCAGGCAGAAGTTCTATCATCCTGATAGGAAATTAGGTATGTGGTATTTCGGGCATCTTATAGGCTATGGACACCTGACCCATTCGGTAAGGACATTGAATGAAAACTTCGAGGTAGTCACAGGTGGTGTCAATGAAAACCGGTACTTCTATGGCCTGATGGTAGGCAGCAGATGGCTCCAACGAATCGCAGACTCTGGCCTCACCATCGACGGATATCTGGGCATTGGGATCGGGTCGCGCTCGTTTTCAAAAGACTACTCCAGCAGCCCCGAACTGGACGCCAGCTTAAATGGCTCCATTCAGGAACAATCCTATTTCCCTTTATTAATTGGTCTAAACATAGGCTTTGTAGGGCCAAAAAGACGACTTACCAAATGAGAAAAACTGTAATCATTGGTGCCACACCAAACCCATCGAGATACGCATACCTTGCTGCCGAAAGGCTTCATTTTCACCACGAAGAATTCATCCCCGTTGGCATCAAGCAAGGAGAAGTCTTCGGTAAAGAAATTCTTGACCTTAAAGAAAAACCCGCAATCAAAAATGTAGATACCGTCACACTCTATCTCAATCCCACCAATCAACTCGAATGGGAAGAATATATCCTTTCCCTTACACCAAAGCGAATCATTTTCAATCCCGGCACTGAGAATCCATTGTTTGCAGAAAAAGCCAACGCTCAGGGCATTCACACAGAAAATGCCTGCACCCTGGTACTACTCGGTAATGGGCTCTATTGAGCCATTTGCGGCAGATTCGCTCTTGTATATCCTTGGCAGACAGGTCACTCCACGACTGAGCATACGATCAATCATAGGTGAAATATGATGATTTTCTGGAGCTTGTAAGTCAATGTCATTTTCTAGAAAATTGAAGCGAGTGAGCGTTTTTATCTGCTCAATTTCCGAGGGCAAGGTGGTCAGGTCGTTTGAGTTCACATCTATTTCCTCGATGCTTTCCATACGCAAAAACTGGCCCGGGAATTCAGTCAGGTAATTGTCATTAGCTCTGATGATTTTTAACTGATCCAACTGATCCAGCTCGGTCGGTAACACACTCAGGCGATTGTGATGAATGTACAGCTCCGTCAGCCCTGTCAACCGACCGAGCTCTGCAGGAATCGAATAAATCTTATTGTAGGACAAATACAAAACCTCCAATGTCTCGAGGTTTCCAAATTCGTGAGGTATCACCTCAAGATTGTTATAGTAGAGGTCAACAATTTTAAGTTTTGGAAGGTCAAAGAAATCAGACGGCAAGCCCTCCAGTTCGTTTTTGTAGCAGGAGAATTTGGTGAGATTTTCCAGATTAGATATCCCGTCCGGCAGCCCGGTCAGTTTGTTCTCCTGAAGTTGGAATTCTTCCAAACCAGCCATCTTGTATAAGGATGGATGAAACGATGCTAAATCACTCTTGTTGATTTTCAGCACCTTCAGGTGTGCAAGCTGCTCATACCTGTCCTCTCCAAGTGTCAATGGATTTTCTCCTATCGTCAAATCTCTGAGCTTTGAATTCCGCCGAATCTTCACAATCGGAATGCTCACGAATGAATTCTGCTTAAGCTCAAGAACCTCCAAGGCCTTCAGGCGTTTCATTGAAGGAATTCTACTGAGGTCATTCTCCGCCAGACTCATCTTCTCCACCTGAGGCAGCTTCGGGATTTTAAGTCTTAACTCTCCAAGCCTGTTGGCCCTCCAATAAATTTTTTTCAGACTATCCAATTCACGTAGCTGCCTTGGCAGTTTCCTGATCCGATTGTAATCCAAAATGAGCATCTTGAGACGCTTAGCCTCAAGGACAAATTCCGGGATTTCTGAGAGATTCATATAACTCAGGTCTATAGTTTCCAAGGTATCCATTCTGGAATTGCTTCGGTACATATTCAATCGCTCCTGTGCCCTGGTCTCTTCACTTCGAATCTTCACCATTTTCAATGAATCACGGTAGCCTTGCGGGTCTCGCTCAAAGTGCCTTCTAATCCTCTCCATTTGTTCTTTTTCGGCGATTTTATGGGCATCTGATGCTCCTTGTCCATCCTGCGATTTGGCCGCAAGCACAATAAAAAAACACATGAAGAAAGTGATCCGTGCGAAGATGTTATCTATCCTGAAAAAGCTAGTCTTAGTCCTCATTAATTGTGTAATTTAGCGCCTTTGAAAAATACAAAATGGCGGACGAAAAAGCAGTAGA
>CAYORY010000143.1:0-5432 GCA_964406435.1 uncultured Roseivirgaceae bacterium
CAACTAATACTTCGTCTATCTCTATCACCAAGATTGCTTCTAAAACCAAGCGACCTGATAATGTTATCGGGATGCATTTTATGAATCCCGTGCCGATAATGAAGCTGATTGAGGTGATTCGTGGATATGCCACCTCTGATGACACCACCAAGGCGGTGATGGACATGAGCCAGAAGCTCGGTAAAATTCCGGTGGAAGTGAACGACTATCCGGGGTTTGTAGCCAACCGCATCTTAATGCCGATGATCAATGAAGCGATCATCACACTGCACGAAGGGGTAGCTGGTGTTGAAGAAATCGATACCGTAATGAAGCTCGGCATGGCACATCCTATGGGTCCGCTTCAGTTGGCAGATTTCATTGGTTTAGATGTTTGCCTTTCTATTCTCAACGTAATGCACGAAGGTTTCGGCAACCCAAAGTACGCCCCCTGTCCCCTATTGGTGAACATGGTCACGGCGGGCTATCTTGGAGCCAAATCAGGAGAAGGTTTTTACAAGTACACTCCAGGCAGTAAAGAGCTGGTGGTAAGTAAAATGTTTGGATAGAAATTATTTAAAAAACGAAGTGCACTTGATTCTGGCACGGTCTTAGTAAAGGACGCGCATATCTAAATCACTCACTATGAGTAAGGCCAGTCTCCTCGGAGCTGGCTTTTTTCTTCTATCATGGCTTAGCTCAACACTTGCAGAGCTTTAATCGAAAATAAATCGAATAAATCTTTGATGTTTTAGACCTTTATGACCAAAGACAAGAATTTCATTTTCTCCCGTTTGCACACTGAACGCGGGTCGAACTCTTACGTCTGCTTCGCTCTGTTTGAACAACCCCTGACGAGTGACATTTCCGGTATTGTCGACTTTAGCCATCATAAGCATGTTGTTACTTCCTTTATACATCTGCTTCACCTTGCCCACCCCATTGTAGCTAGCATTTTCTTCATTGTCATTGAATAGCAAAACGGTTTTATCGTCAGTGACCAAAGCTCCGTATGATGATAGCAACGCTCCATCATTTATAGTCACTTGATTTTTGGCTACTCTATTGGCCCAGCTTATTTCTCCCGCCTTATCAATTTTCACAGTGACAATATCGCCGTAATCATAGGTCGTGTAGGAGGTAGTTCCATACTGGGTGTAGACGTAATTCACCGTAATCAATCGTTTCTCTCCTATCATTAAAGTATTGCCCTCATTATCATAGTAGAACTCGTCAATCTTATAAGAAGGTAGTTCCACGTCCTTTCCATCTTCAATTTTTTTCTTAATACGATCCGCCTTTTTCTCCTTCATGTTAGTCACCAAGAAATCAATATCAAATTCCTTGAACGACTGGGAGATCACGGCTTTCTGATCCATATTATATCTCGTGTAAAAAGCGCCTCCGACTAGTGCGGAGTTTAAATCGGAATAAAATCCTGCGATAATCAGATCGTCAGACAACCCAAATTGGACATCTCTGAGATATTTACCATCGGCTTCTATGGTTAGTGAATCTAGGCTACCATCACTTTTGAGTGTGAGGATTAGATAATCGTAGTTCACTTCACCTCCTACTCGTTCTCTCCGCTTTTCGTAAAATCTCTTCGTCAAAATATGCAAATCACCAGTATCATTTACCCGAAGGGTTTTTATATCGATAAGCTTGTCCTTGTAGGGTAGGTCGAAAGAATTAGACCACAACTCGTTAAAATCTTTATCCAGCACATGGGCATTTATTTTTTGTTCTTCATTTCGACCTGTTGGGTAGGTGTAGGAAAGGGATAGTTTGGAACTGTCATTGGAAAACGCCAACCAACTACTAGATCTATTTACATTGATTTTTTTCGATTCGAGACTGGCAATTTTCTTTGGTGAAAATGTCTTGAAAGACTCAGTGTCAATTTGTTGTAAATAGTACTCCTTAGACTCCATACTACTTGTGATAGCCAGTTGGTACAAGGATTTGTCTATTCGAAAGAATGAAGCAACTTCGGCAAGTTGATTGCCAAGCATGAAATTCATATCCTTCTCCAGAATAGGGTTTAGGTCTTGATCAAACTTTGCTAAGATTAAGTCGCCCTGACCATGCTTGCCCTTGGAGTATTCGACGTAGAAACCTGAATCATCAAAACCGATAAAATCTGTGGGTACGGATCTTTTTTGAGCCTTGAACAAAGGGCCATATTCAATGGACATTCCTTCAAATTGATCTTGAGCAAAAGAAATACCCCCGAGGAGTAAGAAAAGGATTGAAATGTAGTTTCTCATGGCTATTAAATTAAAAGCCACAAGTTTAGTCATTATCCGTTTTCTTCAAAGCATACTACACAAATCATGAATTAAAAAAAGCCGATTCATTAAGAACCGACTTTTTTTATCAGATAAATCTCTTAACCTATTCTGAAGGTCAAAACCGGTATGGTGGCATGATTAGCCACATCCTCTGCTTGGCTACCACCCAGCAGGTGGGCAAGCCCAGTTCGACCATGCGTGCCCATTACGATCATGCCTGCATTCACCTTCTCGGCAAATCTCACGATCCCTTCATCGGCGAACTCTGCCTCCTCTACATTGTTGGTATAGTCGACCAGTTCATTTCGTTTGGCGAATGCCTCTAATTCCTCCTTGGCTACCGCACTGGTAAGGAAATTATGTGGTGTTTTTACTCTCACCACGTGCATGTTTAATCCAAACATTTTTTGAAATTCTTTGGCTTGAGCCACTATGGCGTCCCCTTCGGACCGCAAATCAGAGGCGAAAACCATACTTTTTATTTTAGTCAAATCCGTAGGATCCTGAATCGTAATAACCGGGCAAGTAGAGTGTCTGATTACGCGCTCTGCATTCGATCCGAGTAAAACCTCTTTGAGCCCCGAAGCACCTGTGGAACCCATGATCACCCAATCCGCTCGTTCCTCTTTGACCTCCACTCCTATGCTTTTGTATGGACTTCCGTATTCGATCCGAATGGCTGCCTCCTGCCCTGCGGCTCTTACTTTATCGGCACGCTCATGCAGCTGTGTTGATACGCCATCAATAAGTTCTCGGCGATAGACGACTTCCGCCGTGGCGGCCGTTATGTCAGCACCGTAGTTGACGGATGCGGCAGGGAGTTCTAGCACGTGCATGAGCACGATCTCTCCTTTCACTTTTTCATTGAATTGTATGGCGAAATCCAGCGCATTGTCAGCGTCTGAAGAAAAATCCGTAGGAACGAGTATCTTTTTCATTATTCTTTGATTTGTTCTAAGACTTGTAATTTCTGAAAACTTTCCAGATTAAGCGGCCTTTCTTCGTCTTGAATTTTGAAAGACCACACTGGCAGTTTGCAATGATTCATCACATCTTCTGTCATGCTTCCTGAAAACCAATGTGACAGACCTCTTCTGGAATGAGTGGCCATTGCGAGCATATCTACCCCTGAGTTATTGGCAAATGCCAGAATACCATCCTGAGGAAACACATCGTGTTTGATGGTGAACGAACTACTCGCGATTTCATAATCGCTGAGCATGGTGTTGAACTCTTCGGTAATCAACTCCAAATTTTCTATATCATGTGGGGTTTTCACCCAAACAAACTCCACAGAAGCTGAGAATAGCTGCTGTAGCAAAGAAATTTCTGTCAGAAAAGAAGGTCTTATTTCGCCAAGATCCACAGGCACCATTATCTGTCTAATGTCTGTTAGTGTGGTTTTTTGAGGAATCGAGATGACAGGCAAATCAACCAGCCGAACTACTTTTTCGGTATTGGATCCTACAAAAAATTCTTTGAGTCCACTCACTCCCTTTGTCCCCATCACGATCAAATCAATGTCTTGCTCACGCACTATTTTTCTGATGTCCTGAATTAATGATCCACACGTGATGTAGGTATTGATCAAAAGCCCATCCTCTTGGTATCGCTTTTTTAGGTTTGCCATTCTGATTTCCATATCCTCGGTGAGCCGGTCGGTAAATGACTGAATCTGAGGGCCATCGGCATACATGCTTTCGTACGAGCCGAATAAATCAATGGAGTGGAACAGGGAGATTGTATATCCAAACCGCCGGGCGAGCTGAGCTCCAAAATCAACTGCTGCCTCGCTGGTGTCTGAAAAATCCACAGGTATTAATAGCTTCTTCATGGTCGTATATTTTTTAATCAAATGTGAGGCGATTGATCGGCCAAGAAAATGAGAGGCGGTAGCTACTCGCCTGATTTTTATCAGGCTTGGCCTATCTGCACTGAGATGACAGGTATTCTAGATTCATTCACTACGTCTTCGGCCCAGCTCCCTCCAAACAAGTGCATGAGGCCCGTGTGACCGTGCGTGCCAATGGCGATAAGTCCAGAATGAATTTGTTCGGCAAATTTGACAATTCCTTCATCGGGATATGGAGCCTCAGTAGAATTCAGCGTGTAGTCCTTTAGCTGAAAATGTCGAGCGAATTCATGAAGAATATCTTGATCCTGCTCCTCTGACTCATGACTGAACGTCCTCACCTTGAGCAGGTGAATTTTTAGACTAAGCATTTTCTGCAACTCTCTCACATGAGTGATAAGCTTGTCCCCGGTTGCGGTTCCATCGGTTGCCAGCACTATACTCCTGATGTCCTCTACATGCGTTTCTCCTTTGATCACTATCACCGGACACTTCGCAAAACGTATTACTCGCTCGGCATTGGAACCTATGAAAACCTCCTTGAGACCTGATGCCCCCTTAGATCCCATAAGTATCCAGTCTGCATTCTCGACAGAGATAGATTTTGATATGCCCTCATAGGGATTGCCATATTTCAGGAGGGTACTGACCATCTGGCCTGCGGAAGAAACCGTCTCAGCCCATCCGGCTAGTTGATCTTGCGTCTTGCTAATAATCTTTTTTCCGTAATAGACTTCCAGATTGGCCTGAGTAGCCAGTCCTATAAAACCGTGTTGGGTTATAGGTAAATCAAGCACATGGACAAGCACAATTTCCCCTTTAACCAGTTCATTGAATTCTATGGCAAAATCAAGTGCATATCTTGAGTTCTTCGAGAAGTCAATGGGTACGAGTATCTTTTTCATGGCAGCCATTTTATGATACCAAAGCTAGATACCGCCAGAAACAGCCCTAATGATATTTCCATGCTTAGTTCGCTGATTTATGTCAGTTCTGAAATGCATCATGAGTCAACGCACAGGTATAAAAAAAGCCTTCTCATAAGAGAAGGCTTTTTTTATTATCAGAAAGTCCTACTTAGTGTGAAATAATCACCTTTTTAGGAATCCATGAATTCTGATCATTAAATATCTGGATGATATACATTCCTGAAGGAAGCTCGTCAGTATCAATCGTCACTTCTTTGATACCTCGCTCGATTCTACCAGTAAGTACCTCTTTTCCACTCTGATCAGATATTCTCCACAGCACAGGTTTAAGCGGAGCATCCGCCAGCTTCATCGTCACTTTGTCATCGGCAGGGTTAG
>CAYORY010000144.1:0-5424 GCA_964406435.1 uncultured Roseivirgaceae bacterium
TCTGAATCTGCCACGCGTCATTCCCAAAGACGATGATGTCCAGCGAATCCTTCGGATATTTCCGCTTCACCAACTCCGCCAACGCCATGGCCACTTTCTTGGCTGGCGTGATCCGATCTTCTCCGTAGAGAATCATTGAGTGGCTGATGTCGATCATTAGCACGGTGGAGGTTTGAGATTTATGCTCCCGCTCCTGTACTTCCAGGTCCGACTCGTGCAACTGAAAATCCCCAATGCCGTGATTGATCTGGGCATTCTTGATGCTCTCCGTCAGGGCGATCTGCTCGGGACTGTCCCCAAACTGAAACTCCCTATAATCTGACGTTTGCTCGTCCGCCGTGCCGGAGAAGTTCGTCTTGTGGTTGCCGGTGTTGGACTTCTTCAGCTTCCCAAAAATCTCCTCCAGCGCACTTTTTCGGATGCTCTGCTCCGTTTTCGCCGTGATGTTGATCTTGCCATTGGCCGGGTCTTCCTTGATAAACCCCTGTTTCTTCAAGTCCTCGATAAAGTCCCCGATTCCGTAATCTTCACTAGAGATGTTGTATCGGCCATCGATGTTGGTGAGCCAGCTCAGCGCCTCCGACACCTCCCCGGACGTCATCACCAGCAGCTGCTGAAAGATGTTCATTAGATTATCGAACGTACTTTTCTGTGCGTCCTTTTCGGGAATAAATTCGGTAAATCTTTGTCCTATCATCAGCTTGAGTGGAAAGGTAAAAAACAACCGACTGCTTTGAAAGGTTCTGGACAACCACAGAGTAATCATAGAACTCGGAGAAGGCCCAACAACACAGGCACAATCGATTCCCCCTTTGAAGCATGTGCCGGACTCGTTCCGGTAGGGGCGCATGGGAATAGAGGAGAGGAAGGGGGATGTTGTTGCCTGCCTTCCGTAACGTATGTGAAGGTAGGGAGCGACACTTCAAGGCGATTTAAAAACTGTACTCCCGCCTTGTCCGTCCGAAACACAGTGGAGGCGGGCTCGCTCTCCAGCACGGCCTCCGTTTGATCGGGGTTAGTGTTGATTCCTAAAAGATGCTTATTAGCAATACAGAATACACCCATCAGTGAGGTGGTTTACTCGGCTACTCTGGACTTTTTCTTGAGGGGCTCTGCCAAGTTCGAAAGATTAAGAGTTGGAAGAACGAGTATTCTATCGTTTGCTTGAACTGTAAGGTTTGTGACGAAAGCTCTCAGGTATGGAAAAATAATCGCAATGGCATTGGAATAGAAGTATGACGGAATTTGGTCAAACGGGGTATCTTCAACGAATTTGAAAACAGCCGCTTGCTCCACATAAATGGATACTTTGCTCTCATCTTGACCCTTAAAGGCTCTAAAAATAATAGTCAATTCGAATTCATTAGTGGAAGGTGAATAAATGCCTTCAGGATCAATAGTAATTAAGGAATCCTCTTCCGAAACAATATTGAAATCATCAAATGAGAATTTTTTGAATTTAAAGGATTCCAGAGTGAATGCAGCTTTCCTTTCAGATTTCATACCACAACGTTAGTCAAAAAAAAAAGACCCCGAAAATTCTGGGGTCAATTCTAAATGTGTTTTTATCCAACTCTCAGGAATTTTTAAAATCGGACAATAAAATTCCTTGAGGTGATCAACAAACTCTGTCACGGTTGGACCACCTAAATTCATAGCCTGAATTTCTTCCCATTCTTTGCGAAGTTCCTCGATAGGAGTGTTTCGCAGATGATTTCGTAGTTCGTTCAACAATTCCATGTCTTTTAATTTCTTAATACTTGATTGCGAGTAAGTTAAATAACAACGTAATCAGAACAATAATGATCAGGATATATTATTCTAAAATTGCGCAAATTAACTCCTCGTTTAGTTATAATACAAATTTGGACTGGTGGATAGAGATCTAAAAATGCATCATCACCTTTATCAAAACGAAGTAGCTTCCAGTTCAAACCTATTGTTCTGAACGTTCTTTCGATGTTCTTGGTTCCGAGAGCACGAATTGCCGAGTAGGTCCAGTTTCTTCTTCGCTTTAAGTATTCAATTACCTGTGGCACGAGTAGACTTTCTTTATTTTGAACAATGCCACTAGATAGCATTTCATCAATCGCTAAATCAAACATTTTACGATGAGCTCCAATACTATGTAGATCAAAACAATTGCCTTCATTTAACTCTGCATCAGCCTCACAGATAACATAAGAGTCAGCATAGCCAAATTTACCCCACCAATGAGCTAGTTCTAAATGAGTGTCCCAGAAGTAAAAACCTCTTCCTAACCAGGAAGTATTATCTCTTCCGGGGTATGGACCAAATGTTTCAACCTCATCGGGATTGTCTCGATCATCGAGTGTTTGCAGCAGTGTGACTTCCATTCCGTCAAATATAATTCAGCTACCGCTTAATATTTAGTTTGTTTTCATGAAGGATTTGAAGTTCCATTGGAATTACGATCATGCTGGTGTCCCTCTTATCGCGCAAGTCTTCCTGCTAGGGTCTAGGCGGAGCAGGACTTGTGCCTTTCCAGTAATTGTTGAAAATCCCCTCTTATCGCGCAAGTCTTCCAGCTAGGTCCGGGCCGAGCAGGACTTGTGCTTTTCCAGTATCAGTTGAAAATCCACTCTAATCGTTTTCCTGAAGTCAGGATAACGATACCCAACCTACGCGTAGAACCCCCCAATAGCCCGAGCAATTGCTCGTGTCCTAAGCAAATCACTCACAATCCTCCACCATCGCGATCCCTTCAAGTTGGTTCCAAATTTCCTTATCAAATGTGGAAGGTGAGATGTAGAATAGACAAGCGTACTTTCCTGAATCGGCGCAATAGCTCGGCCTCACTTTTACATTGAGTACAAAATCCTTTTTAGTAAAAAAATTATCAAACGTTTCAACATTGCCCACATAGGAGCCGTCCTCCAATTGCTGAAACGCTGATTTGGAGTATTCAACCCTCATTAGCCCATCGTAATAGGCGTTAAGTGATACTTCCAGTTTATCCAGGGTCAATTCCGGATCGGCATCCAGATACCAGACAAACATATAGGACCAGAATGCCTGATGGGTAGAGTCGTTCCAGCTCTTGTGAAATCGCAGCTCTTCAAAACCAGAAAAGGTAATCGATGGAGCAAAGGCAAGAGGGAAATCAAAGGACTCCTTTAACCAACCATCCGGAGCGTGCAGTACATCTATGTGCATTTCATCTTCAGGACCTGCTTGCGCCCAAGTCATTCCGCACCACCCCATGTATAGAATTAGCCATGCAGTCTTTCTCATGTGTTTAGGATTTCTGGCAAGGTAGGACGGTCCTGAGAATTTTATTGTTAATGAAATGTCAAAGGGGTAAACGGATTTTCCCCATCACCCTCGGTTGCCACGACTTAGCGCATGCGTCCATCGATGGGATCGACAATCGAGCTAAAGCATGAAGCACTTAAGTCCATGATGCATTCGAGGACTAGGATGCCAATGATGTGGCCAAACTTCAAAGACGGCTCTTCTTTTGATTCCTCATTCTTGCGTCAATTGGAACCAATCGATGATTAGTTAACCAGGATCGATCATAATTAATACAAATCCCTAGCGGGTTTGCCATCTTTATCAAAGATCTCCCAATCGAGTATGTAGCTGGCCGTGCTGTTTTTTTCTACCAATTTCATGCTGTTGGTATATAGTCCGGGCTCATCGTCAACCTTGAATCTAAAAGTGCCGAGAAAGTCATTTCGCGATAAGAAGTCAAAATCCCAAAGTTCGATTTCTACCCAGCCGTTCTCCACCTCCAATTCAAGACCTACAGGTGCTACATCTCCTGTATCTACCCTGAAATAAATGGCTCCTTTGGGCCAAACTTTCTCCCCCTTGTATTTTAGGTATATTTCGTCCATGTCGATTTCATCAGGAAGCGTACAGTGAACTCGATTAAGTCGGATTTTAGTCATAAATCGTTGCTATTAGAATAGCAAAACTATATGCCGTAACCCCACTCATAACATAAATTTATATTTATACTTTTTATGTAAAACATAATGAATGGTTATATCAAAATAATGAGGGGAACTCCAGCTAGGGGTAATGCGGCAAACCACAAGCACCATTGGTAAAAACCAGCTTCAGATCAGCCTGCACCATAGTTTTTGATCGTTCGTTCGGGCGCACTATTCTGTCTGAACATATTCATTTCGATTCTTACAAAACGGAAGCATTTCTCATCAGTCAGTGCATGAGATACTAAACCATTTTTTACTGGATGTATGGTTGAATCAAATTGTCATAAAACCCAATAATACAGTGAGTTAAGAAAATTTCATTATGTTTGTTGTCCAACAAAACTCACTGTTATGAAAAATTTCAGGAATTTATTAATCGCGTTCGTCGTGTTGGTTGCCGGGTTTCGAACTCACGTGGCTACTGCAAATGGCATGGACGACAAATTGATTGAAGACATCAAAGGGTTCGCTGAGTCATTCGAAAAGGCAATGGAAGCGCGTAATTATGCAGAAGCTAAGGATGCGCTTGATGAGCTTTTTCCCTTGATCAAAAAGGAAATGAAATTGGCGAAAAAGGAAGTTGGCCTCCTTGAGAAGAGCGGCGAACAAGAGGCTGCAAAAGCCGTGGATGAGGCACTCGACAGAAAGACCGAAATCCATGATCAGCTCCATGCCATGGTCGATGCATCCACCGCGGGACTAAGAGCAAGAGCCGATAATGTGATGTCTCTCGTAAGCGAGTACATTGAATTACTGGAGGAAAACCAAAAGCTTGTTTCTTCGAACAAGTAAGAGGGCTCAAATGATATTACGAAATGGTCACTCGGTACGAGTGGCCATTTTTTTGTGCGGCATTCTACCCTTGTGAGCTTCTTGCTTTGTGCGACTGTTTTTCAAATTTGTCAAAGTGAAATACTCAGGCATTATTTCCTTCTTACCTTGATTCCCCAGAAAATCACCAAGCCTCCGGTTATAAACATGATCAGGCTGTAAATCGCTGGCGCTATGGCATACTCGGTATTCATCAGCAATCCAGTGGCTATGGCTATGGCCAAAGTGCCATTCTGAATGCCGCTTTCGATGGCGATAGAAATTGCTTGCCGAGATGACAACTTCATGAATGTAGCTATCATCATCCCGATTCCCATGGTCAGTATATTCAAAATGAAGGTGATGAATCCAGCTTCCTTGGCGTAGGGGATGAGGTTTTCTTTTTCGCTGAGGATCACGCCAGCAAGGACCAGGACGAAAACTACTGCCGAGGCAGTCCGAACCGGCTTTTCCATTTGGTGCGCAAAGGCTTCTTTCTTAGCTCGAATCAGCATTCCTAAGATTACGGGGATGACAACAACGACCAGCACTTGCGCGATGGTTTGGGCGACATCCAGTTGAATCTCGGTGCTACTGCCTAAAACCGTTCTTAGTCCAAGGTTGATGATAAAAGGAATGGTGAGTAACG
>CAYORY010000145.1:0-5414 GCA_964406435.1 uncultured Roseivirgaceae bacterium
AAAACGGGTGAGCCAAATGGCGGTGGAATCGGTGACCTTTTTGATAACTCACAGGTTGTCAAAGACAACTTCACTTTCCCAAAAGCAGGAACCTATTCGGTCAGTCTTCAGCAATACATGAGATTAGACACACTACCCTACGTCTTGTCAGTGGGTTGGCGAGTAGAGCGGGTGGCGGATTAAGACAAGGCTGGTCGCATGCACGATCTGTCCAATCATTTGTGCACCAAACGAACATTTAATCTATAATTTGCTTCCTTTGACAAAAGAAAAATATCCGACCGTGCGATCTTCCTTTCCTACAATATTGTCCAAACTGCTCATACTGTCAATACTTCTTAATCTGAGCAGTTGCAACTCCAAAACGTATCTTCCTGAATCATTTTCGCAAGAAGTAGTTGCGAAATTTGGTGGGGAGATTGGAATTTCGAAATTAAAAAATGACTCCAATCAAAGTGTATTGGACCTCACTCTGACTCATATCAAGCTCGACTCATCGGAGGTAAATGCCACCGGATCTTTATTGGCTCTGAAGGCTTTTGAAAGCCTTGAAGAAGGAGCCGATTATGATCTTGTTCAGGTAAACATTGAAAGTGGCTCCCTTACAAGGAGTCAAATGACTTCATTCGCCTACTCAATTGCTGATTTAGAAAAGGTGTCTAAGAATTGGGCCTTTTTAGAGGAATATTTTGGAAATGAACTCACCGAATCAATTGAGCAATTGTATACATTTTATGATCCAACCATTTTTACACAGCAAGGTGTAGCCTCCTTTATTGAGGACTTTAAAACCTTGGATGCTAAGGAAACATTCAAGTCAAATAATCTAAAAGGATTTCAAATTGGTTATTTGACTAACAATCAAAAAGCCATCATGTTTCTCGTTCAGAAAGAGTTTGAAAAAGCATCGGCGCAATTCGTTTTCATCTTCAAATATGATGAGGAGCAGGCACTTATCGCAGGTGTGAGTACATTTTGAGAATTAGTTGAGTCTTAAGCCAAAATCGAGCTCAGAACCAAAGTCTCACTGTATTAAAGGTATTCAACGAATATCGAACACCATCTGCACCCATCTCTTAATCCTCGTTAAAAACTTTTTTTCACCACGTTCGTGTATTTACTTTGTATTTCAAAGTACTTTTACTTAAATGAAAAAAGAACAACATCTACAGGACCTCACCGACATCAAAGACATTATGAATCGATCTTCTCGATTCATGTCTCTCAGTGGCATGGCTGGCGTGATGGCCGGCATTTTCGCATTAGTTGGAGCCTATTCTGCCTACACCACTATCTATGAAGGTCAGGATTACATGGCATATCGCAAGGCATTCGTCACATTCGATGACCTCATGCAACTGCTGCTGGTAGCAGCCACTGTGCTTGTGCTTTCGGTTGGGAGCGGCATCTATTTTAGCTACCGAAAAGCCAAGAAAAATGAGGAAAGCTTCTGGAACGATCAGGCGGGGCGGGTGCTCACTAACCTGATGATTCCATTGGCAACAGGTGGACTTCTCTGTCTCATTCTTTTGTCGAAAGGCTACATCGGAGTGATCGCTCCACTTACATTGATTTTCTATGGACTGGCACTTGTGAACGCAAGCAAATACACCCTTACAGAAATCAGGAGTTTGGGCATTCTTGAAATAATTGTCGGATTAGCAGCCATGCAATTCATAGGTTACGGCCTCCTCTTTTGGGCAGTAGGGTTCGGTGCGCTGCACATAATCTACGGCATTGCGATGTACATAAAATACGAGCGATGAGCGAAATGTTAGACGGATTTGACAAAGCATTTGAAAACAAAGTGCGACTTGGTACCATGGCAGCACTAATGGTCAACGACTCCCTCGATTTCAATCGTCTCAAGGAATTGCTAAAAGTCACGGACGGCAATCTAGCGAGCCACTTGCGGACACTTGAGGAAAAGGAATACGTGACTTTTGAAAAAGAATTCTCGGGTCGAAAACCACGGACCATTTACCGAGCCACGGAGGTCGGTAAAGCCGCTTTCAAAACTCACTTAAAAGCAATAGAGGACTTACTTAAATAATATTTTTTCACTTTTTACTTTGTATTTCAAAGTACTTTTAACAACACAAAATAATGGAACAACAAAACGAAAACGCACTCGAAAAAGTCAACTCATGGATGAAGAACTCGCTCATGCTAAAACTGGTAACCATCACGATTCTTATCCTACTCCTGCTAATTCCTACCACAATGATCAGGTCGATCATCACCGAACGGGAAATGCTCAGCGAAGCAGCTCGAACAGAAGTCAGCCAGAAATGGGCAAATGCTCAAACTGTCAGTGGGCCGATTCTGACCGTACCGGCCTATTACGAATACGAGGAAATCGTCGATGAAAAACGAATCTTCAAGTCGTACACCAAGAATATTCACATACTTCCGCGTATGCTTGACATCAATGGAAACGTCAATCCCGAATCACTCAAGAGAGGCATCTACGAAGTGGTGGTGTACGAATCCAAACTTGATCTAAGCGGAAGTTTCGATGTGTCTGACGTCAAGCTCGGCGATAAAGGCCTCAAAGAAATTCGTTGGTCTGAAGCCAAGATTTCAATGGGTCTTTCTGACCTCAGAGGCATTCGCAACAAGCTCGTTTTCCACATCAACGGAGAGCCAAATTCCGTAAAACCCGGAACAGCCTGCTCCTACCTCACTCCTACGGGCGTCTCCTCTCAAGTCGACCTTACTGAGAAAACCAGCAAGCCCATTTCCTTTTCTATAAAGCTTGACTTGCAGGGAAGTAAAAACTTGTCCTTCGTACCACTTGGCAGCACCACCAGCGTGAACATCAAATCTCCCTGGTCTGCTCCTAGCTTCAATGGAAATTTCATTCCTAAGGAGCGGGACGTCACCGACGAAGGATTCAATGCAAGCTGGCAAGTGCTCGAACTCAACCGCAGCTATCCCGAATGGTGGGTCGGACAAGAACATGAGTCCAGCATCTGGCATTCGGCTTTCGGTACAGACCTCATTCTACCACTCGACGATTACCAGAAATCTATGCGATCAGCGAAGTACGCCATTATGACTATCGGGCTCACCTTTCTCATCTTCTTCATGCTTGAGATCATCAACAAAAAGAAAATTCACCCTTTTCAGTACGCTTTGGTTGGCCTGTCACTCAGCATTTTCTAAGTACTTCTGGTTTCTCTTTCCGAGCACCTGGCCTTTACCTTGCCTACCTCCTCTCCACCTTGGCCATAGTCAGCATGATATCCGCCTATTCCCTGTCCGTTTTCAGAAAAAGGAGCCAAACATTATTACTCACGGGAGTAATGACCGGATTCTACGGATTCATGTTCGTTACGCTTCAACTCACAGATTATGCCCTTCTGCTTGGTAGCATCGGACTGGTCATCATCCTGGGACTGACGATGTACTTCACCCGCAACATCAACTGGTACGGCCTGAAATTCAGCACTCAATGAAGCGGCACGGATTCTTTCTAGCCATCATGATCATTCTCGCCCTTGCGGTGGGAATGATCATCATTGAGAAATTTCAAAAAGAAACCCAAATAACCAAGTGCAAGGAAGCTGGCGGCACATGGAATTTTATGGAAGGAAAATGTGACCAGGAGCGAGTCTTCAAGGATATTTAATAACGGTACTCCCGCTCTCCGCTAGATCCCGAAACACCGCCACCAACCCACAATTTGGTCAGGATTCCGCTGCGAACGGAGTTAGGTTGAAAGACCACTCCGTAAATTAATTTCCAATTTTGGATTAGCGAGGGTATCTAGTAATCGCATATTGTATTCTTATCTCATTACATTAGCGAAAAAAACAGCTACATGAAAAATTGTTCGGCTCTATTTCTTGTCTTCTTTTTGACTTTAACTTTTTCCTCAATAGGACAAATTCAAAAAGGCAACAAAATGATTGGAGGGACCATTTCATTATCGAGCCAAGAATACAAATCTCCATTCAGTGATAGTAAATACTTAGGGTACAACCTAAATCCTAATGTTGGTTTTTTCATTTCCAACACAATTGCAATCGGAGGTTCATTATCAATAGGTGGTTCCTCAGTTGAAGTAAATCAAAACTCTGGAACATCCGATTACACTGATTCTTCTATTGGTATTCAACCATTTGGCAGGTACTACTTTATCGAAAATTTATTTGCCGAAATGAGATTCGGAATAGACAGAAGAAAATCCAAAAGTAAGTTTACACAATCGGATGGGGTAGTCCTAGACTTTGATCCTCAGCACTATACGGACATTACATTTAAGGGTGGGATTGGCTATGATTATTTTATTGCGGAAAACGTTGCTTTGGAAGGCCTCTTGTCTTATCTTATTACCGATTTTAGAAATGAAAACTCTGGAAATTCAAAGGCCAAACTTTTGAATTTCTCAGTCGGAATTCAAGTATTCATCAATTAGTCTAGCATGTTCGTTTCTTATCAAATCAAAAACCTAATCGAACACAAAGAGATCACTAGGTTTGCCAAATGTCCATCACCCTCGAACTAAAAGAGCTTTTCAGCATACTGCTCCTTCTTGTTGCTCTTTATCTGGCATTCAGACTTATCGAACAGAAATGGTCGTACAAGATCAGCAAGCCTCACAAGTGGGATGCAGCAGTGAAGGCAGGCAATGTTTCTAAAACGCTTAGAAAACTTGAGCGGACGTATCGGGACAAGGTACGATTCTATACCATTTGGCTACAGATAGAACGCCTCAAAGAACAACGCGTACAGGGGGCGTTTGCGGAACTTGGTGTGTACAAAGGGGAGACAGCACAGTTCATTCATGAGATGGATCCCACAAGAGACCTTCACCTTTTCGACACGTTTGATGGATTCAAAAAAGACGACCTCCAACACGAACAGTCCACAGACATCAAGTTCTCTGAGGACAACTTTTCCGACACATCATTGGAAGAAGTCAAGGCCATAGTTGGCGCTTCTGACAAACTTCATTTCCACAAAGGCTTCTTCCCCGACACCACAAAAAGCCTGAAAGATCATACCTATGCTTTTGTGCATTTGGACGCTGACTTATATGCTCCCACGCTCTCCGCTCTTAATTATTTCTATCCCAAATTGGCTGCCGGAGGAGTGATTCTCATTCATGATTACAACCACACATGGGCTGGATTAAGAAAAGCGGTTGATGAATTCTCCGCTGTAATCCCGGAAGTGCCTGTTGAAATTGCCGATTGGCAAGGGAGTGTGATGATCATTAAGAATGTATCTTAGAAACTAGAATAACGTTTCACTTTGTTCCACTTTTTAAACTAACAACCATGAAATTAGGTGCCTTTTCTGTCAGTCTCAATGTCAAAGACATCAACGCTTCCAAAACTTTTTATGAAAAACTCGGCTTTGAGGTATTTGCCGGAAACATCGAGATGAATTACCTGATCATGAAA
>CAYORY010000146.1:0-5319 GCA_964406435.1 uncultured Roseivirgaceae bacterium
ATTCGGCGCAAAGATAGATGAAGAAAATTGGCCTTTTATCGGACACTCACGGCGTTCTAGATAGTCGCATCTTTGATTATTTCAAGGAAGTGGATGAGATATGGCATGCCGGGGATATAGGCACCATTGAGGTCCTGGATGATCTCAGCAAATTCAAGCCAACCATAGCCGTATTCGGAAATATAGATGGAGGCGACTTGCGTGTCGATTGTAAGGAAACCGTACTTCTGAGAAGAGACGGCCTAAAGGTTCTGATCACTCATATCGCCGGCATGCCACCGAGATACAACCCAAGGGTTTTGAAAATGGTCTACGAGCATCGGCCTGATGTATTGATTTGTGGTCACTCTCACATTCTAAAGGTTGAATTTGACAAGAGAAATCAACTGCTTTTCATGAACCCAGGAGCGGCTGGCAATCATGGCTTTCATAAAGTAAAAACACTTCTAAGATTCGGCATTGAAAATGGGAAAGTAAAAGACCTGGAGGTGGTAGAGCTTGGTAAGCGCGGTGCTCTTACTGCTGAAAACTTGTAGGTAAAAAAGTACTATATAAACAGTGCTCTACAAGTCTCCTATTCTTCAATCTCTCACCTCGATTATTGCTTCTATCTCCACCGAAATATCCCTTGGTAAAGAGCCCATGCCAACCGCAGATCGTGCATGCTTGCCTCTTTCTTCAAATACTTCCACCATCAGATCAGAAAAGCCATTAATCACTTCAGGATGATTTTCAAAGTCAGAGGTGGCGTTGACCATTCCAAGGACTTTAACCACCCTCACCACTTTATTTAAATCACCAATTTCAGATTTGAGCACCGACAACTGCGCAATGCCAACCAAGCGTGCCGCTTGGTATCCTTCTTCAATGCTAACACTATCGCCCAATTTGCCTGTTATCAATTTTCCTTCCGAATTCCTCGGACCTTTTCCTGCCAGAAAAATCAAATTGCCGCTTCGTACCTCATGCACATAATTAGCAACAGGCGTAGGTGGTTCGGTCAATGTAATCCCCATCGAATCCAACCTTGCTTCTACATCATAAGTATACAGCTCAACTTTAGCTTCTTCGGTAGCTTGTTTGCCACATCCGGCAATTGCCAGAGTGAGGAAAACATAAATGAACCTCATCAATTTTTTCCCTCTCTGATCGCCTTGAACTCACTTCCCTCTTTCCATTTTGGCCAGCCCTCTGAATTGGCCAACTCAGCTCCAATATTGTAGAGCAACTGGGCGTCAAACTGAGCCCCACCAAAGTCCCAGCTATCGTCCACCTCATCGGCAGGTTTGTGATAGGCATTTGTTAAATACTCTTGCGTTTTTTCTTCTGCAAACGCTACGCCTTTGTCCCAATGCTCATAAGAGCCGGATGCATACAGAGCAGGAATGCCCACTTTAGCAAAATGAAAATGATCTGATCGGAAAAAATAGCCTTTGCCCGGATCAGGGTCAGGAATGACATAACGTCCTTGTTGCTCAGCCAAACGCGTGGCTATGTCGTCCATTTCAGAATGCCCGTATCCCACGATGGTGAGGTCTTTCATTTTTCCATAGTAAGGCAGTCCATCCATGTTGATATTGCAAACAGATTTATCTATTGGGAAGATGGGATTCTGTGCGTAGTATTTCGAACCAAGCAGCCCCTGTTCTTCGGCCGTAACGAAAATGAAAACAACTGTTCGCTCTGGTTTTGAACACTTAGCAAAAGCTTCGGCAATGCCTAACAACCCCGCTGTACCGGTGGCGTTATCATGAGCACCGTTGTAAATGGAGTCTCCGTCCAAAGCAAGACCGATACCAAGATGATCCCAATGTGCAGAATAAATGATGGACTCATCTGGCCTGGAATTTCCCGTAATTTTTCCGATGACATTCTTGGACGAGGATCGCTTTATCTTGTTGGAAACTGAAACGCTCGCCTGAAGATCAAGCGCAAATGGCTGAAAGTCTTTGTTTCGAGCTAGCTCGTTGAAATTTCCGATTTCCTTTCCAGATGCTTGAAAGATTTTAATGGCAGCATCTCTCGATATCCAACCCAAAATATCCGGTTGAAAAGTATCACCGCTTTCATCTAAATACAGGCTCGCTCCCGACCAGGAGTTCTTAACGACAGCCCAAGGATAACCTGCTGGTACAGTTTGATGGACGATTAAGCAGCCTGCAGCACCCTGCCGAGCGGCTTCTTCGAATTTGTAAGTCCATCGGCCATAGTAAGTCATGGTCTCACCTTTGAACAAGGTTGAATCTCCCGAACCGAACCCCGGGTCATTCACGAGCACCACGACCGTTTTTCCTTTGACATCAAGTCCTTTGTAATCATCCCAACCATATTCAGGAGCTACTACGCCGTATCCGGCAAAAACTAGATCAGAGTTTTCAAGGCTTACATTATCCACCACTCGCTCGGTGTATGCCACGAACTCCTCGCCCACTTTTAATGATATCGGCTCTGCCCCATTGCTAATTTCCAAGGTCGGAGATGGCATGGCTGTTAGCTCTACCATAGGCACTTCCTGGAAATAACTTTTGCCATTGCCGGGAGCTATACCCAAAGCCTGCAATTGTTGCTTCAGGTATCTGATGGTTTGTTTCTCACCTCCGGTAAAGGGCTTCCGGCCCTCGAATTCGTCAGAAGCCAACGTCCGAACGTGTGTTTCTATTGAACTAGCGGAAACTTCTGCAAGCTCTTTTTGCTCATTTTGATTGCATGAGAATAAGACAACAATGACAAGGAGAAGAATTATTTTATTCATTTCATTAGGGTTAATTGGTTCACAATTTAAGCGATTTACATCAACGGATTTACTGGAATTACAATGAGTATATATCTTCGTTTAATGAGCAACCTGACCAAAGAAATTAACGGACACAAACACGTGTTATACGAGCGGGAAATCCACCCTGCCAATGAAGCCACCAAGCATGCCGAGGACTTTTACAAATGGCTGGATACTCGACGAACGGTCAGAGATATTTCGACCAAACCTGTTCCCAAAGAATTAATAGAGCATTTGATCATGGCAGCTTCCACAGCTCCATCTGGTGCGCACAAGCAACCTTGGACTTTTTGCGCTATTTCAAATCCTCAATTAAAATCCAGAATCAGGGAAGCCGCAGAAAAGGAAGAATACGACAGTTACAATGGACGAATGAGCGAGAGATGGCTGAAAGACCTGGCAGCCATTGGAACAGACTGGCATAAACCCTTCATTGAAAATGCGCCCTGGATCATTGTGGTCTTTAAAAGAGTGCATGAGCACATCGACGGTGAGAAGGTGAATAACTACTATGTAAATGAATCTGTTGGAATCGCTTGTGGCATGCTCATCTCAGCGATTCACAAAGCTGGATTAGTTACGCTCACTCACACGCCCTCCCCAATGAATTTCCTGACCAAAATTTTAGAACGACCGGAAAACGAGCGACCATTCTTGTTGCTGCCTGTTGGCTATCCCGAGGATGAAGTCTACGTGCCCGACTTGGTGAGAAAGCCACTGGAAGAAGTATCCGTTTTTTATGAATAATATTTGGCAGGATGCCGATAAATGATGGCAGAAATGTGAAGTCGCAGGTACCCAACTTGTGATCGAATTCGCAGAATTTATTCATAGCCTGTTTTGAAATAAGCTCCCGATAATCTTGGGAGTTTATTTTTTAGCTTTAAGCATCAACACCACCATGAGAGCAAAAATTATACTTGGTCTTTTCTTCACTCTGGGCATGTTTAAGACATTCTCTCAGCCAAGAGCATTCATCGACAGCTTAAAGAATGATCTGAATACAGTTTCTGATGACTCCCTGAGATTTAGGCTTTTAGATGAATTGGCATGGACGTACAAACGGATTGATGCCGACTCTGCCTTGGCCTATGGACAAATGGGTATTGAAGCCGCAAAAAAACTGAAAGACGAGCAGTTTCAGGCATTTGCCTATTCCACCTTTGGTGTGATCAAACTCGAAAATGACTTGCTTGATTATGGTGTTTCCGATCTCAAAACTGCACTGTCCATCAACCTGCGAAATGAGGATCAGCGCGGGATTTCCAGCAACTACAACAACCTCGGTAATGCTTACAACAATCTTGGCAAGTACGATTCTTCAATCATCTACTATACCGAGTCCATTAAGATAAAAATGGAAATAGGCCAGGAAGCCTCTGCCGCCAGCACCATGAGCAACCTTGGTCTGGTATATATGGAAATAGAAAATGCGGAAAAGGCACTGGAATATTTTCAAAAGGCACTGGACATAGTAGGTGAAGAAAGCAGGCGAGCCAATGGCATATTTAACAACATGGGAATTGCCTACTCCAAGCTCAACCAAAGCGACAAGGCTAGGCAATACCTGAAAAAAGCCATTGCAAATTTGACACTGGAGGGGAGCGAAAGGCAGTTTGCCCAGACCTATAACAATATTGCTGAGAGCTTTCAGGATGACCAGCTGTACGACTCAGCCTTGTACTATTCCTTAAAATCCTACGACCTGAAAAAGAAGCATGGAAGTGGGTTGGATCTCACTTTTTCAGCAATCACTCTTTCAAAAATATACGGTGAAACAGGCGATTTCACCAATGCCAAAGTCTTCGCGTCAGAAGCGGTAAACATTGCCAAGGAATACGACAATCCAGAGCGCCTCGCAGAATCTACATGGGCACTCGGTGTAGCCGAAGCAAGATTGGGGAATTTCAAAGCATCATCGGACCTGTTTCAGGAATACATCAGCATCAAAGAAAGGCTAACTCAAGATGAGATTTTAGCGGCCGCAGAGGAAGCGGAAGCCAAGTTTCAAAACGAACTGAAGGAAAAAGAAAACCAACTACTCCGTGAAGAAGCAGCCATTCAAGATTCAAAAATTAAAATTCAAACCACTTTGATATGGGCTAGTGTAAGTATCGCTTTTCTGTTGCTGGTCATCGCCTACCTTGCTCGCAAGCGCTCTCTGGAGCGTAAGAAGCTTCTTGAGAAAATCGAAACTCAAGCTCAGAAGCTTCAAGAGCTCGACCGAGCCAAAACAAGATTCTTCGCCAACATCTCTCACGATCTGCGAACACCACTTAGTTTGATTTTGGGAGCTTTCGACAATATCCAATCACGTGATTCCCAAGTCCTCGACAAGGAATCCAAAGAAGAACTAGATATTGGGTACAAGAATGCCAAACGGCTGCTCTTTATGGCCGACGAAATTATGGACCTGACCAGGCTAGAGAATGGCAACCTGAAAATCAAAAAACAGTTCGTAAAACTCGTGCTGTACTTGCAGCTGTTGGTCAAGATGTTTCACAGTGCTGCCGATCTTAAAAGAATCAGGCTCACCTTCCACT
>CAYORY010000147.1:0-5259 GCA_964406435.1 uncultured Roseivirgaceae bacterium
ACAAAGCACACCGTACTAACCAAAATCAAAATACCCAAATGAAGGCACTAGTAATCGATGATGAAAGACTCGCAAGGAAGGAACTGATCTCACTGCTTGAGAAATACAAGCAAATAGAAGTAGTGGATGAAGCTGCAAATGCCAAAGAGGCTTTGCAGAAAATAGACGAGCACAATCCTGGACTTATATTCCTGGACATACAGATGCCCGGAAAGACCGGTTTTGAACTTCTGGCCGAATTGGACAAAGTGCCTCAGGTGATTTTTACCACTGCCTATGATGAATTTGCGATCAAAGCATTCGATGTAAATGCCCTAGATTATGTGCTAAAACCCATCAACGAAGAGCGGCTCGATGAGGCCATGCAAAAGGTAGACTACACCGAGCCCGATGCTGTATCAAACAAGAAACTTACTCGTGATGATCAGGTATTCGTGAAAGATGGAGACAAATGCTGGTTCGTGAAACTGGAGAATATTCGCCTTTTTGAGTCAGACGGCAACTACATCAAAGTGTACTTCGACGGTTTCCGGCCGATGATCCACAAATCGCTCAATGCACTAGATGAACGACTGGATGAGCGTCATTTTTTCCGTGCCAGTAGAAAGCACATTATTAATCTTGGTTGGGTGGAAAAAATAGACACCTGGTTCAATGGTGGCCTTTTGGTGGAATTGAAGGGTGGAGATAAAATAGAGGTGAGCAGAAGACAAGCTGCCCGATTTAAGGACAGGATGAGCTTGTAACTAGGATCTCACCGTTTTCATAAACTGCATCTCCACATTCCAATCTTTGGCGAGATTCAGCATGGCGGTCGTTTCCATTTCGGTCACATATCCTTTTTCATAGTTGTCTTCCCACACTTCAAGCAAGTGTTTTAGCCGAGCTTCCTCCGTCATTTTGTTGAAGACTTTGCTCAGAAACTCTCGCGACCTTTCAAAAGCAGAAAGGTAATCGTCGGCGATAAAGGCGTTGGCCCACGTAAGCTCATCTCGCGAATCAAATTTTTCGGCTGCCTGATTCAATAAATTTTGCTCATCCTCATCCAATCCATGGTAATGGAAGATCAGGGATTTCAGCAGCATGATGGCCTTTTTCTCTTCTTCTGACATTGCGGGCTAAAAGTAATTTATTCCTCCGAGAAAAACCGAAGGGCAAGCTCATCAGCGATACTAAATCCTCGGGAGTTCAGTACCAATCGGTCGTCGGTCATCACGGCCTTGCTGTCCATTATTAGCGCATCAATTAGGGATCGGTGCACTGATAAAAAATCCAGTCCCCATCGCTTTTGAATCACGCCTAAGTCAATGCCCCACTTGGTGCGAATGCCTGTCAGGATGTATTCGTTGAGCTGCTGAGTGGCCGTAAGAATCTCTGTTTCCAACGCAGGCTTTGTATCTTCAATGGCCTTCAAGTACTTGGTGTTATTTGGGACGTTGATAGAGCGAGTCAGGCCATTGTACGAATGCGCACTTGGCCCCAATCCCAAATACCAATCCCCCCTCCAATAGGAGGAATTATGCTTAGAGATTCTGTTTGGCAAGCCAAAGTTGGACACTTCATAATGATCAAAACCTGCTTGAGTCAATAGTTCAATCGCCAGCTCGTATTGCCGTGCATTTTCATCTTCGCTTACGGCCCGGATTTTTTGTTGTTCGAACCATTTTCCAAAAACAGTTTTCTGCTCTATCGTCAAGCCATAAAGTGAAACATGCGGTGGCTTGTAGGTCAGAAGTTCATTAAGATCTTTGAAGAATCTATCGAAGGAATCCTTTTCAGGAGGAACAGCAAAAATCAAATCAGCCGTATAGTTTGCGAATCCTGCTTTTGAGATGGACTCGAGACAGTCTCTGGCCTGTGTTGAAGAATGAGATCGGTTCATGAAGGAAAGGGCCTGCTCATTGAAAGTTTGAATTCCTACACTCAGCCGGTTAATGCCAATGTCTTTTAATTCCCTGAGTTTTGACAATGAAAGATCGTCGGGATTCCCTTCAAGTGTAATTTCGACTTCTGAGCTTACACTATGATTTTTGAATATCTCCGCTATTATTTTTTCCAGATTAGCACTCTGGATTACTGAAGGCGTTCCCCCTCCAAAATATATCGTTTCAATGGTCTGACCAGCCAAGTAGTCCTCGCGCAGTTGCGCTTCCTTAATAATTGCATCTATCATTCGATCAGTGTTGCTTAAGCGTGTACTGAAATGAAAATCGCAGTAGTGGCAAGCCTGAGAACAAAACGGAATGTGAATGTAAATACCGGCCATGGTCGTAATATTACAAGGTTAATGCACTTTTTAGCTTGCGCCGAATCATATCCATTTTTGTCATACTATGTTCCTCGATGGGGATCGCTCAGAGCGAGTTCGAAATCCTCGTAGACGGGAAGGCAAAGCTAACCGTACGTGCTTCGGATTCTGCAGGGTTGGTCACTCTTAAGGATCAATATCTAAGCAAGCTGTGGCGAGAGGGTTTTGTCTTTGCAGGGCTGGATTCTATTAGAAATAATAGGGTATTTCTGTACCGAGGTGATCGAGTGAAAATCGAGGATAGCCGATTCAAGGACTTTGCGCAAATGTATGATCATGTGGAAAGGGATCTTGCCTCCAAGGCAAATGCGGGTTATCCTTTTGCTCGGATAGTCTGGGACTCAGTCAGGGTTGTTGAAGGCCACTTGATCGTTGAGCCACGTTTAGTAGACGGGCCACTCATCGTGAATGACTCCATTGTTTTACTCAGTTCCATCAAAACAAAGCGATCCTATTTGGCCAAGACCATTGGTTTTGAAAGAGGAGATGTCTATCGCGAGCGCGATTTCAAATTTGCCGAAAGGCGACTCGATCGGATCACATTTATTACGCCAAGGCGGCCTCCTGATATTTCCTTTCAATCGGGAAAAGCATGGGTGTATCTCGATCTGGAGGAATCTTCAACGGGGAGTTTTAAGGGGGTGATTGGCCTGCTGCCCAATCAAGCAACCGGCCGCAATGCACTCTTGACAGGAAGCATCGATTTGATGTTAGAAAATTTGTTCAGATCGGGGAAGCTTATCGATATTTCTTGGAATCGATTTGGCGAGCTTTCCCAGCAACTCGACCTTCATTATGAGCATCCGTATCTGGCCGGCAGTGACCTGTCGGTGGGTGGGGAGTTTCATTTGTTGAGACAGGATTCCAGTTTTATTAAGCAAGGTTTAGGGTTGAATCTCAACTTTTTTGTAAAAGATAGGATATCAATGGGGGTGGGATACCAGCAGGAAATCAGCAGTGTTTTGCTCACCAGCGCAGACCGGATTTCTGATCTAAATTTACTCGACTATAATCAGGATCGATACAGCGTCACCTTTTCACAAAACGTGGCAAATCCTTCAGTATTTAAGAACTACCTGGGATTCAACTTTAAGCTGGGAGTCGGTCAACGTAAACTGACGAGAAATTCAAGGTTACCAAATTCTTATTACGATTCGCTCACGGAGAATTCGACCAATGTTCTTCTTCAGCTAGATACTAAGTGGCAAAAGAAACTAACGAGAAATACTGCGATTTACCATGCCTTTTCCAGTACCCATTTAAGCGGTATTCTTTCTCAGAACCAGCTTTTCAGGCTGGGAGGATTACAAACGTTGCGGGGCTTCAATGAGCAGTTTTTCTTCGCTAAATCTTACTTAGTGAATCAGGTAGAGTGGCGACTTTTTTTTGAGGAAGACTCCTATCTCTTTGCCTTTGTTGATCAAGGATTGGTATTCGACAGAGTATGGAACCTGCCAACGGGATTTGGAGGAGGGTTTTCTCTCCAAACGAACCCAGGGTTATTTAGCTTTGCCATGGCACTAGGCGGAGTAGAGGGTTTGCCCTTGGATATCGCCAATACTAAGGTTCACTTTGGCTATTTATCTCGATTTTAAGATCATTCGGTTAGTTGTTGGCCTGGCACTTTTCTTTGGTGCTTATACGGCTATTGGACAGGATACGCTGACGGTGGAGCAACTTGATTATAAGTTTGTGACCATCGAAGATGGCCATATGCTGCCGGTCAGTTCACTCTCTTCGACGGAAGTTGCCGGTACCTTCGTGCCTTGCGCTGATCAGGGACTTATCGAATTTTGCGGAACCAAACGTTTTAGTGTTTGGGTGGATGGAAGATTTGTGACAGATAATAACCCAGCCGGATTGTGTGTCTATCTTGAGACTATTGAGTTATGTAAGCTTTCGGCCCGTGATACTGTATTTGTTTCTCTGGTTTCGGAGGGAGGACTCGAGGGGGTATCCATCAGATCGGTGGAGGTGATACCGGAGGCTGCAAAAATCGAGTCTCCCAACCGGCGCGTCAGCGAGCCAGTGTTTTGGAAATTGGGTTTCATTTCATGTGGGCTGATTTTGATAGGTATCAGACTATTCGTCAAGAAAAATTTCGGTCTAATACCCCGGCCGTCCGAAACATTCACGGATAAGTTTTTCACACTAACCAATCTTATACAACTGGTAATTACCTGCCTGCTAGGATCCTTTATTTGGACCTATGCAAGGCAGGCCGAGCCAGCTCATCTCCTTTTTGTTTTTGGTTCGCTACTTTTTTGGTGGATGATTAAGACCCTTCTTACACTTATTTCAGGAGCTCTTTTTCGATTCCGATCTTTGGCCACCTGGCAGTCTAATTTCCTACTTCAGTACTGGACAATCATGTTCATTATACTTTTTGTTTTGGCGTTAGGAGATGCACTTTTCCTGAGACATACTCATTTCAATATTGCCAATCTGAGCGCCATATTATCCACTCTGCAGGGGGCATTTATGGTGGGACTGATTCTGGTTTTCACTTTCCAGAAAGGCACAAAAAGTCTACACAGATTTATATACCTTTGCAGCACCGAAATTTTACCCGGGTTATTGATAATTCAGTTTTTCTTGGAATAGTATAAATTTTTTAAAATACAATTTGGCATGGAGGAGAATTTGCTGGTATTAGAAAAGGAGAGATTAAATACGGTTAGAAGCATTTTGGTGTCACAGCCAGAGCCAAAAGATGATAATTCCCCATATTTCGATTTAGCTAAAAAGTACAATTTAAAAATTGACTTCAGGCCGTTCATTCAGATCGACCCAATAAGTGCTAAGGAGTTCAGACAGCAGAAAGTGAACATTCTTGATCACACAGCTATTATCCTTACGAGCAGACATGCAGTGGATCATTTGTTCAGAATCGCCTCCGAAAACAGAATTGAAATTCCGGCCGACATGAAGTACTTCTGTATCTCAGAACA
>CAYORY010000148.1:0-5136 GCA_964406435.1 uncultured Roseivirgaceae bacterium
CGCCTTTCAATCAAATTTTGATGGAACACTCCGACCAAGTGGAATACCTCGTGCTCGGCATTCAGCAAGCCGCCAACACCAGAGAGCTTTTCGAGATTACTGATCAATATGGAGTCAGCTACGTATCGAGTGAGGATTGCAATTTGATGAATATCAAAACTGTTGACCAGATGGTAGCGGAATTCGCCGAAAAAGTGGATGTGGTTTACGTGACGGTTGATATGGATGGCTTCTCTAGTGCCTATGCCCCGGGAGTAAGCGCACCCTCTGCCGTAGGTTTTGCGCCTGATTTTTTCTTCAAAACGCTTTCCTCAATTTTCAAAACCGGAAAAGTTATCTCACTTGATATTGCTGAGATGAATCCTGTCTATGACCGAGATGGTGTGACGGCCGGGTTGGCGGCAAGGATCATGGAGAAGGTCGCCGACAGGTAAGGCCGGTTTCTCAACCATGGCGCTGGGTTTTCTCAACCACAGAGTACACAGAGGCACGGAGCTTAATCGCATTCTTACCTCTGAGGAGCGGGAGAAGTCATGGAACTAAGTTCCGCGCTAGTGGGAGGGACTGTGCTAGGTTTTCTCAACCACAGAGTGCACGGAGGACACGGAGCATAATCTTATTCTTACTCTGGGGAACGAAGAGTCTGGTGGTAGGGTGGATGGTTCAAATCATAGACTGAAAGCAATTATGTATTCTAGACCTGTGATTACAATCATGAAAACCACAATCATTGTAAAATGCCTAAAGGCTCTACCATCCTTCATTCTAAGACTTTTCACAATGAGAACAATACCACGAATAATGATTGCGATTTTGGCGATTGTTAGAATAATGAAAATGACTGATTTGAGCTCATGCATATGTCTTTTGGTTCAGAATCTATATGAAGGGTACAAGCGAGACGCTCGCGCCAGCGAGGGGATCACCATTCATACAACATGCTAACTACTAATCCATGTAAAATACAATCTTAAACTCTTGGATTTATCATAGAATGCGCCAGCGAGGGGAGTGTGATTATGAGCGATCAAAATGACTATGATGTAGTTTATTGTTCATAGAGTAATATTACCGTAGCTTCGGATCAAATGACCATAATTGATAAAAGCTGTAACCGTTACTTCGAATATCCTTTATGCCAACAAACAATTTTGAGTTCAAACCAAAAGAAAACAAAATTCCTTCATTTTCAATTTCTGCAGGGAGTGGCCTTTCTTGTTTCCATTTGAAAGTTGTTAGGTCATACGACCATAATTCTTTATCAATTTCGTCATTGTTAGGCGAGGGGTTATGTAGCAGCCCTGTGTATATTTTATTTTCATCAAAAAACAAAATATAATTTTGATTCCACGAAAAGCCATCCCCATCCAAATCAATGGGAATAGAGGTTAGGTAAGACCATAAATTGGTCATAGCATCATACTGCCAAAGTTCATTGTTTGCTAGTGCCACAAAGGCAAATCGGCTATTGGTCGTAAAACCCATAGTTGGTTGAGAACCAACAGCAGAGGATTCTAATTGAATCCATGTGTTTGCATCAAAGTTAAATTCCCAAGCGAAAGGGTATCTGATTGAATAAAGCCTTCTTTCATGAAAATAAATTAGTGAAGGCTCATGATGCGTTAGAATACGAGGGACAACTTCGCTCCAGGAGTTATTCTGGAAAGTAAAAAGACTCCTCGGGAAGTTATTATTTCTGGTGCTGCCATTACTTAAATAAATATTCTCATCCAATGAAGCGAAAAGAAATCTTGCATTTAGTCCTCCTATGTGAGGGAATTTAGTTTCTTTATCAAAGGACTTTGTATTTTGGTTGAAATGAAAAAAATCAGAGCTTTGAAAGATTACATATGCGTTAGAAGAAGAAGAACCAGCATAGGGTTTGCCCCAAGTTTCATCAAATCTGATATCATCGCGGACTAATTTCCAAGCGTTTTCTTGACCACCTTGACTTATGAACTGAACAGGATTTCCGTAAACAACATGATCATCACCGTAAATTGCAAAAGCTCTTACAGTATATAGAAATCCACTATCCAATCCATAACTAATGATCTTGGAAAAAGATGAGGTTTTTTTAAGTACGAGTGTAGTATCGGAGTTACTAATAGATGGATCAATTGTTCTGCTCCATGTAAAGCCCATTTGATCTAAATTGCTTTTTCCTTCGTTGAGAATTTCCGCTTGAAATGATGCGCCTGTTTCATCTAAAACAGGGGGTAGGGTTCTCAGAATAGGAAAATCTTGCGTGTTAGGAATCTCCTCTGCACAAGAGAAAAGAAAGAAACTTAAAGTAAAAATTGCGAGATATTTCATCATCTTATAAGCCCAACGGCTATTCTTATTTGGGATAATTGATTATTACTTATCAGATCGTTAAAACCATTTTTCCTAGTGGGATAAA
This sequence comes from uncultured Roseivirgaceae bacterium, assembly GCA_964406435.1. Lineage (GTDB taxonomy): Bacteria > Bacteroidota > Bacteroidia > Cytophagales > Cyclobacteriaceae > JAAEPI01. The sequence goes on from CAYORY010000148.1 coordinate 2,405, forward strand.
GATTGCTGATTCCAGCCTTCAAAAATAGCGAAGACTTTGAATCATAATTCATTGTGATTCCAACGTTAGCAGAAAATCCAACATGGATATCTGATAGGATTGATGAATAGTGGTAGTCAATTAGTACATCCTCTTCAGGGGATGTAAATTGGACTAGATAGTTTGTACCGTCTATGTATTTTGAAATTGTGAAACCAGTTTCAATAAATGGGTTGAATTTGGTCGAAAACGCTGTATACCTAACCAATAATGGCATATTTAGACGAACCTGGTTTATGATCAAGTCATAAGTACTTTCATCATAAGTGTATAATTTAGAATTTTTTATTTGGCCTACCGTTAAGCCTGTATTCAAAGAAAAGTTGTTAAAGCCTATGGGCAAATCAAATGAGATTCCAATGTATTTACCTGTTGATACTGGCAAGTCGGGGGGATCTGTTTGCTTTGGATTTTTTAAAACAAATTGATTGACCGTTACTCCAACTAAAAATCCATATCTAAATCTTGGAAACTGACTCTTGCCACATTGTTCATATCTACTTACAAATCTTTTGAGACTACTCTTGTTCCTTTTTACAAACTGCGCATTACGTGAAATTGCTTCACAAATTTCAAAATAGTTTATTATAAAATCCTCAAGGTCAGTAGCAGGAAATTCGTCTAAAGAGATTGTATTTAATCTTTTTATAAAAAGACGCTCATCATTTTCAGTTGGTAGCGAATACAAAGTGTATTTGCCTTGGTAAATCACTTCAAAGAATCTGAAGTCTCCTTTTCGAGAGGGATCTTCATATGCTTGAAAAATACGGCCATCTTTGAGTCCGTATTCTTTAATTTCTCTGGCAGAGTACTCTTTAAATCGTTCATTAACGTTTTTTCTAAAACGAACAACTCTCGTATTGTCAATATCACCATTTTGAGAAATTTCACCACCGATTAACGAACTATCTGAAGCAATGTATGCAGCTTTTTTTTGTGCAAAAATGAGGCTCGGCGACAGGAAAGAAAAAGAAACTGATAGAACAATAATGTACTTGAATAGCCTAAGTGTCATTTGAAATTTTATTATCGCTAACAATTTTATCAGCGGAATTCCGCTTATAAACATCAAATATAACTCATCTCACCTATGCAGTCCCTTTGCTGGCGCAAGCTTGTAGCTTGTGCCCTTTCTAAAGAACCAAGAGGTCTCAACCCAGCCCCGACTGAAACGAACACGAAGTAAAGTGGAAAGCCTGCCTACCGCAGGCAGGCGGGAGTGCATATAATAGAAAGCGATAATGTCTCGCTCCAAGAAAATCACCCATGCAGTCCGCACTCCGTTTTGGCAGACTTCACCCAGCGGCCTTCTCGTCCTTCGCCGTGTGTGGTGCAGTGTGTGCAGCCAATGGAGCCATATCCCTGATACATCAGCGGGTGAAACGGCAGATCATAGATCGTTGCGTAAGCGTTCACCTCTTCCTCCGTCATGTCTATGTTCGGGTGGAATTTCAGTAGCTCGTCTTTTGGTTCGAACACGCGGAGCTTGGCGCGGTTGGCATTTTGGTAGCGCATCAGCCCGGAGATCCAGATGTCTTTTTCTTGCTTTAGATGCTCGGTCGGGCGTACCTTGTTGATGTGGCAGCATAGATCCGGCTGGTACTTCCACGACTCATTTTCCTGCGTAAACCGGTGCTGGTTTTGGGGTGCTTCTACTTCGATCACATGGAGGCCAAGCTTCTCGATCAGCTCGTTTTTATAGTCGAGTGTTTTCTCAAAGAGGTAGCCTGTGTTCGTCAGATAGATCGGATGGTTGGGGGCCACTTTTGAGAGTTGATGAAGCAAAATCGCAGAGGTAGTCCCAAACGAGGAGGTCACCAATATACGCTCAGGGTCGAAAGACTCAAAAACCTTCTTCAACCTGTCGATCCCAAGAAGTCCGTCGTACTCGCTATTCAGCGCGTCGAGTTTAGTTGAGGTTTGAATTGCTTCCATAAGATTCTACCAATGATTTTGTGATAAGATTCAGCTTCTGCACTTTCTCCGAAAAGTTGCCTGAGAGGTGGTCTCGGATGATGCGCAGGTTGCCCAGAAGGTCGTTGGTTTCCTCGGGGAGGCTGGCCTCCAACGCCTGACGAAATCGCTTCGCAAAGGTGGGCGACTGACCATTGGTGCTTATGCCCAGTTTCAGGTCGCCGCGTTTCACGGTGGAGCCCAGATAGAAATCGCATAGACTGGGTGTGTCGGCCACATTTACGATGACTTTCAGGAGCTTGGCCCGCCCCTTTATTTCACGATGCAATCCTGGATCGTCGGTGGCCAGCAGCGCAATGTCGGCATGGTGCAGGTCGCTAAATCGGAATTTCCTTTGTTTCAAAATGATGTGCTCACTTTCTTCGGCCATTGCTTTGATCTGGTCCGAAATGAACGGAGCTACCACTGTGACACGTGCCTTAGGGTCGTTCTTGATGAGTGCCTCTAATTTCTCAAGACCCACATTGCCACCACCCACGATCAGGGTGTTGATCTGGTCCAATTTTAGAAAAATGGGAAATAGGTTATTGCTCATGCGATTTTTCTTTCTTGGTGAAAAACTTGTTTCTGAATCCAGGCAGCATCCGCAGCACCTTCCCCGAATACGAGCAGAGCAGGAGCGGCTGGTCTCTCTTCTTCCCTGATAGTCAATATCTCATTGACCGTGGAGGCGAGCACTTGGGCATTCGCCAATGAACCATTCGAGATAATGGCCACCG
>CAYORY010000149.1:0-5129 GCA_964406435.1 uncultured Roseivirgaceae bacterium
CTCTCCCCATTTTTTCAATCACCGCTACGCGTACCTCATCGGCATAGTCTGAAATAATGGTCACCCCGATGTATTCTTCTATGCCATCAATGACAAAATCGACCGTCTTGGAAGCGGCCAAATACGTGAGCATGGCGTAGAGGGCAATCTCGATGGTGAAGACATACGCCCCAATCCCAAAAATGACCACATTGATAAGCAAAATGGCGTCACCCACGGTAAGGAATGACTTTTTGCTAATGAAAAGGGCCAGCACTTCCGTGCCATCTATCACTGCTCCTCCACGGATGGAAAGCCCAATTCCGAGCCCCAGGAAAAATCCACCGAAAACGGCAATCAGCAGTTTGTCATCCGTCACTACCGGGAAGTGAATGAAGTTCACGGCCAGAGCCAGCAGGACGATGGCCACTATGCTTCGCAAGGCAAAGGATCGCCCGACCGTAGAGAAAGCCAGCAATAAGAAAGGCAGGTTGATCCCAATGATCAGATAGGGGAGTGGGATGCTTGTCACTTCTTTGGAAATCAACGAAAGCCCCATGGCTCCACCGTCGATGAATGAGTTGGGGATCAGAAAGGCCTCCAGCCCAAAACTGGCCGATAAAATGCCCAGGATGACCGAAAAGGACTCCTTGAGAAAGTGTCTGAACTCCACCTTTGCATCCTGCACTTCTCTCACAAGTTGCCGGGCAGTGAGTCTGCGCTGAAGCCAAGTGGCACGTGCTCGTATGATTTTGACAAGGAAAGATTTAATGAAATTCATTCGTTTTCTCGACTAGGGGTGGAGCAGTTTTATCTGTTTCTAACCAGATGCACAACCGACTAGCACTTATCTGTTTTATTCTTTCGAGCCTGAATTTAGCGAATGCTCAAAACGTTTCAATTCTTTTTTTGGGCAACAGCCTGACTTATTCCAATGACCTGCCCGGTTTGCTAGAAGACATTGGTCGTGCGCATAATCAAACCATAGAAACCGACTGCCTGTGTTACCCAAATTATGGGCTTGAAGATCACTGGCAAGACGGGGACTTTCAGCAAATGATTGAGACTGGATCCTATGATTTTGTCGTCTTTCAGCAAGGGCCCTCTTCCCAAGATTATGGACGTGAGAGTCTCCTGGAATTCGGAGGAAAAATTTCCGATCTCTCTAAAAAACACAACGCCAAGCCAGTTTATTTCATGGTCTGGCCATCTTTGGCTTACTATCACACTTTCGACGGAGTGATCCAAAATCACCGGAATGCAGCTTTTGAAAATGAAGCCATGTTAGCCAATGTGGGAGAAGTATGGCGACAAATTCATGAAGACTACAACAGAGCAGGCCTTTACGGCGCAGATGGATTTCATCCCTCTGCGAAAGGAACTACCCTGGCGGCATTGGTACTTTATCAGTCGGTGATTGGTGACCTGGACAGAGACCTTGTCAAGAAGAAACTGGGTAAGCAATTCTCCGACTCTGAAATCGAAATGATTTTAGCATCAAATACCAGATAGCTATAGAGCTGCTAAAGCCGCGTCATAGTTCGGCGCTTGTCCGACCTCAGGCACCAGTTCCGTGTACGTCACTTTCCCGGCTTCATCGAGCACCACGATCGCACGAGCATAGAGTCCGGTGAATGCACTTTCTGTGATCTCCACTCCATACGCCTTTCCGAAATTTCCACCGTCTTTGAATCCACTGCCCATCACTACATTTTCTATGCCCTCTGCTCCGCAAAATCTGGCTTGCGCAAATGGCAGATCCAAGGAAACACAGATCACAGAGGTATTCTCAAGGCCGGAGGCATGCTTGTTGAATTCCCGCACCGACGAAGCGCACACGCCGGTATCCACGCTCGGAAAAATGTTTAGCACTACTTTTTTGCCTTTCACATCATCGAGACTAATCGACTTCATGTCATGAGTGGTAAGAAGAAAATCCGGAGCGACAGTTCCGACTTTCGGAAGCTCACCAATGGTAGATGCGGGTGCTCCGCCTAGGGTAATTTTTGCCATGTGTTTTTTGGTGTTTTTGGTTTGGCAATATAAAGCGTATAAGAGGATGTAAAGTTCAATGGCAGGGAATATTCTAGGGAGTAGGGAGTAGGGAGTAGGGATTAGGGATTAGGGAATTGGGAATTGGGGATTGGGGATTGGGGATTGGGGATTAGGGAAGGAAGAATGGGATTCGTTATGAGGAAAATTCAAGAAGTTTATTAATTTAGGAAGACTGCCGCACAGCCTCTCGTGAACCTCCTTCGTCGGTTTGAAAGCAATTCACAACGCCTCTGTGTCGCTCTGTTTCCTCTGCGGTAAAGTCTTCAGATTTACTCATTATCACCACCTTGCCGCACTAGCCCTCGTGAACCTCCTTCGTCGGTTTGAAAGCAATTCACCTCATACATGCTTTGCCGTAACCAAAGCGAATTGTGGACCACTAATGGTAGATCAAAAAGCGCTTGTAACTCCCCGTTTTTTGTAGGCCGTTCGTCAGTAACTTTGATTCCAATAACTGGAATTCTTCAATTGGATAGATCGTGTCAAGGATTACGAATACATCACTTTCCTGAAGATTAGCATGGTCGAGTGATGAATGGAAAGCAATGGACTTGCCATTTATGGAATACAGCATCATCCTCACATAAGAAGTCCTTTCCGGTTGTATAATCAGGATGTTTGCTTCGTCATCAAATTGTTCAAGCAGGGTTTCTTTGTCGCGCTCCTTGTTCCAATTATTGATTTGCACGATCGAAATTCCCACTAGTAAACATGCCAGCACTCCAGTGACAGCTGGTTTGGCGGTCCAATTTTTCACAAAAAACACACTAATAAGAATCGCATAAGGGCTGAAAACAGAAATGTATCTGACGTGTTCGTAAGGGGCAATAGCGATTGTAAGGACTGCACTGAACATGAAAACAGCGCTAATTATCAAAAGAAAACGTGCCTTTGGTTCAACGGCTTTCGTGACTCTACTCCGTTTCCGAAAGATCCAAGTGACAAGCCCAGCCATGATCATTATCAGCAAAATGATCCCCAGAAATTCACTTAAAATGAATTGGACACTTGATTGTACTCTCTCAACTAAATCAGTCCCGGTAATGGCCTCCTGAATTTCTTCCGATCGATGGTTTTTCCTTAGATCCGTGTGGATCCTCGGATAGGTGTATACTGCTGCCAGAACAGCCAAGAGTGTAGCCAGGCCGTATTGCGCCCAAATTTTCCAGTTTTTCCAGTGAAAAATAAGTAAAGCCACACTTAAGGAAGCTAGGTGCAGGTATGAAAAATAATGTGTCAATAGGAACAATGTTGAAATCAAACCATACAATACGAGGTTCCGAATACTGACCTTATCAGCTGCCTTTTCATTTGTGGCTACCCACACCATTCCAAGGAGTAGCATTTCCTGCAAACAATAGCTCTTTAAAAGAATGACCAATTTTATCGAAGACAGATAAAAGGCATAGAGGAGCATGGCCGCCACAATGGTTGCCCGATTCTCAAAAATCCTCTTTGAAATCTTAAAAAAGAGAATAAACGATATTGTCCAGAAAACCAGATTTAGAATGAATCCTGAGCGCATTCCCGAGGATCCGTTATCAAAAAACACTTTGACCGGATGATAAATGTAATAGTATAGGGGAGGATGATTACTGGCTTTTAGGTTCCGATATAACAGCCTGAAATTTAACCCAGTGTGATTCTCAAAAATCCTTCTTTTAAGCTCAGGTATGTCATACCATCTGATGCTATCAGGCCGAAGCAGATCCTTCGAATCTTTGAAGCTGAGATTTACTTTCGATAAGGTTGAACAACTGTCTAAATCTGGTTTCGGCGCTGAATTTATCAGGATTCCACGCAATAGTATGCCAGCAAGTAATATGACAATGATTGTGAAAGGTGTTCTGTTTTTTACTTCCATAAAGTTTCACTTCATCTTCGGTGATTCCTGCTCTGTTTTGGTGAGGGACTTGTCTTCGAAGATAATAGGTTGGCTCAATTAGAAGCTCAAGTTATCGCCAAAGGTATCACCTGCAATGATCTATTTTTTCATTCCCCTCCCAATAATCTAACGGCCTGGAGAGGTGGGTTAAGGGAAAATTTTGAAGAAACCATAGCCAACCCCCCTCTCCCTTGGAGAGGGGCTGGGGGTGAGGAGAAACTCCTCTCAAACCTTCTTCTACACATGTCGTATATTTGCCTTGTTGAAGAAATTCTTATCCATATCGCTGGTGGTGGTCATGATGCTTGGTCATGTGGGCATCACCTATGGCACGCATTTCTGCATGGGCATGCCCATGATGAGTGAACTGATGATCGGGCACGAGCCGATGGATTGTGGCATGGGCTCTATGGATCAGCCCGTGCATGACAAAGAAGGTCTTAACCTTAGCGTTCCCGACTGCTGCAACGATCGATATATCGGCATTGAGTCTGACGAGGCTTTTAGTAAGAGCATATCTCCAGAAATTGGAAACCTTGCTCTTGGTGTTCCCACAGCGCCATTCCTTTACACGGTAGCATCTCGTGTGCTTTCGGACGAGCCAAGGCCGTTAGATACCTCCCCTCCTTTACCTCAGCGGGATATTACTATCCTGCATCAGGTGTTCCGTATTTGATTTTTTGAGAGATCCGAGAACAGCTCTGCTGCTCTTGCTATTTACATTCCTGAGATTCCTCAGGATGATTTTCAATCTCAAAATATTCAACAATGAAATTTTCTTATTTAATACTCATGATGCTGGCAGCTCTGTACAATCAGGCACAGACTGTTCGAGGTATGGTTGCGGACCAAAACCATGAGCCATTAATTGGTGCGACCGTACAGGAACTGGGCACTCAAAACGGCATGGTCACCGATGTGAGCGGGCACTTTACGTTGAAACTCAGCAGCCGCGATGCACGACTAGTCATTTCCTACACAGGATTTAAGCCCGATACTTTGAGCGCAAATCTGTCCGGCATGATGCACATCATGCTGGAGGAAAACACCGACGAGCTTGGCGAGGTAACAATAACCGCCAGCAGCACTTTTATGGACAATCTGGAATCCAAACACGTGGAGATCATCACTGAAGCAGAGCTGACAAAAGCAGCATGCTGCAACCTCTCCGAAAGTTTTGAAACCAATGCCTCGGTGGACGTGTCCTTCA
>CAYORY010000150.1:0-5063 GCA_964406435.1 uncultured Roseivirgaceae bacterium
AAGTGGATATACTCCAGCTGTTTCAATATTTGTTTTGAGGCCACATTTACGAAGTTCGGTGGTCAATTCAGTCAAATCATACATTAATGGCTCGCCTCCAGTGATTACTGTAATCTTAGTTCCGCTTGCTTTTGCATCAGTCACCATGCTATCTACGGCCACCTGGGGGTGGTCACCGGCTTGCCAGGATTCCTTCACGTCGCACCAAACACACCCCACATCACATCCTCCCAATCTGATAAAATAGGCGGGAGTGCCTGAGAATGCTCCTTCACCTTGGATAGTGTAGAAGGCCTCCATCAATGGGAGTGTATTGCTGTCAGTTCTCGATTGTAGACTCATAGGCTCGGAGCGTATTGAGCAATAGCGAAGCGATCGTCATTGGGCCAACGCCACCCGGGACAGGGGTAATTGCTCCAGAAATTTCAGAGACAGTTTCGAATTCCACATCTCCGGAGAGTTTGAACCCGGTTTTTTTGCTTGGATCCTCCACTCGGGTAGTTCCCACATCAATCACAACGACTCCTTCTTTGACCATGTCTTTGGTGATCAATCCCGGCTTACCAACTGCCACAATGAGAATATCTGCCGTGCGAGTGTGAGCCGCTAAATCTTTGGTGTACTTGTGGCAAATGGTGACGGTAGCTCTGGCATCATGCTGCATCATCAGGCTCAAAGGCGCTCCGGCAATTCGGCTTGCTCCTACCACCACGCAGTGTTTGCCCTCCGTTTCGATGTTGTACCTGCGGATGAGTTCCATCACGCCATAGGGTGTAGCAGGCAAAAGAAGCTGCTCTTCGGATATAATACTGCCAAAGTTTTGATTGGTAAAACCGTCTACGTCTTTGGTGGGTTTGATAGCCTCAGTGACTCTCTCTACCGAGATATGCTCAGGTAGTGGCAACTGTACAATGAACCCATCTATGTCTTCATCGGCATTCATCGACCCAATATGTTGGATCAATTTGGCTTCAGTCATCGTGCTGGCAAACTGCATAAGTGTATAGTCAAATCCTACCGCCTTGCAGGCGTTTATCTTGCCACTTACGTAGGTGTGACTGGCCCCATCGTCCCCCACAATAATGATGGCCAAATGGGGAGATCGATGACCCTTTTCTTTCAGTTCAGAGACCCGAGATTTAATCTCATTTTTTATGTCATTTGCGACCTTTTTTCCGTCAATAATTGTAGCCATATTTTAGTCCTTTTAATCGTCTAATTTGAGTACTGCCATGAAGGCTTCCTGAGGAATTTCTACGTTACCGACCTGACGCATTCTTTTCTTCCCTTTCTTCTGTTTGTCCAGAAGTTTTCGCTTACGCGAAATATCACCACCGTAGCATTTTGCAAGCACGTTCTTCCGCATGGCTTTCACGGTTTCTCGAGCAATGATTTTTGTGCCAATTGCCGCCTGAATTGCTATCTCGAACATTTGCCTAGGAAGCAAGCCTCGAAGTTTTTCACACAGGCGTTTTCCCCAGTCATAGGCCTTGTCCCTGTGGACAATGGCGGATAGCGCATCTACCTTATCGCCGTTGAGCTGAATATCGAGTTTTACAAGGTTAGATGTACGGTAGCCGATGAGTTCATAATCCAACGAAGCATAGCCTCTTGAAATGGTCTTGAGTTTATCGAAAAAATCAAAAACTATTTCGGCCAAAGGTATCTCAAAAGTGAGTTCCACACGATTGGCCGTCAGATACACTTGATTCTTAATTTCACCCCTTTTGTCCATGCAAAGGCTGATTACCGGGCCAATAAAGTCTGACTTGGTGATAATCTGAGCACGGATATAAGGCTCTTCTATGTGATCCATTTCGGTAGGATCGGGGAGCTCAGAAGGCGCGCTTACATTGAGCGTTTCTCCATTGGTAAGGATAGCATGAAATTGCACCGAGGGAACGGTAGTGATCACCGTCATGTCGAACTCGCGCTCCAGTCTTTCCTGCACAATTTCCATGTGCAACATGCCAAGGAAACCACATCTGAAACCAAAGCCCAAAGCGGCTGACGTTTCGGGTTCCCATACGAGAGAAGCGTCGTTTAATTGCAGTTTTTCCATGGACGACCGAAGTTCCTCAAACTCGCTTGTTTCTACCGGGTAAATCCCGGCAAAAACCATCGGCTTCACGTCCTCAAACCCCTTCACTTGACGCTGCGTTGGCTTGTCCACGTGTGTAATGGTATCGCCTACTTTTACCTCCCTGGCGACCTTGATTCCAGAGATCAAATAGCCTACGTTTCCAGCAGAAATTTCACTCTTAGGGCCGTGCTGCAGTTTGAGCACCCCTATCTCATCTGCCTCGTACGTCTTTCCGGTATTGACAAATTTTATTTTCTCACCCTTCTTTAGTGTGCCGTTGAAGACTCTAAAAAGCACCTCTATTCCTCTGTAAGAATTGAATACCGAATCGAAAATCATAGCCTGCAAAGGCTCGTCGGGATCACCTGTAGGAGCAGGGATTTTCTCCACAATGGTTTCAAGTATTTCTGTAATGCCAATGCCCTCCTTAGCGCTGGCATGCAGGATATCTTCCTTCTTACATCCGATGAGGTCAATAATCTGATCGGAAACTTCATCAGGCATGGCACCTGGCAGGTCGATTTTATTGAGTACAGGGATGACCTCCAGGTTGTGCTCTATGGCGAGATATAGGTTGGAAATGGTCTGCGCTTCTATGCCTTGCGAGGCATCCACGATCAAAAGTGCGCCTTCACAAGCGGCTATTGATCGTGACACTTCGTAGGAGAAATCCACATGACCGGGGGTGTCAATTAGATTGAGAATGAAGATTTCATTCTTGTATTTAAACTCCATCTGGATGGCGTGGCTCTTGATCGTAATGCCTCGCTCACGTTCCAAATCCATATTGTCCAAAAGCTGGGCCTGCATGTCGCGGTTAGACACGGTCTGAGTAAACTCCAGCAGCCTGTCGGCCAGGGTGCTTTTGCCATGATCAATATGGGCGATTATGCAGAAATTTCGGATGTTTTTCATTCAGCTCTTCTGGAAAGGCTGCAAAGATATTGATTAAGAGCGTAGAGCGGAATTATACTTTATTCTTTGTGTCGATAATGATGGTGACTGGCCCATCATTAAGTAGGCGAACTTTCATGTCGGCTCCAAACTCGCCTGTTTGTATCTCAGTAGGCACTTCCGATTGCATGTGTTCAATGAATGCCTCGTAAAGAGGAATGGCTATCTCTGGTTTTGCGGCTTTGATGTAGGACGGCCGATTACCCTTCTTGGTACTGGCGTGGAGCGTGAATTGACTCACAATGAGAAATTCTCCGTGGGTGTCGAGTGCGCTTTTGTTCATCACACCATTCTCATCATCAAATATTCTCAGGTTGATGATTTTCTTCGCTAACCATTCAATGTCTTCACGGTCATCTGCCTCCTCTATACCCAGGAGAATGAGCAGACCCTGTCCAATCTGAGATTTGATTTGAAGATCGATCGTCACTGAGGCTTCAGTAACTCTCTGAATAACGGCAATCATCAGGCCGCCAATTGTATCATTTTTCTAGCCTGGAATTTCTCCAAACCTGGTTCTTGTCTTCTCGCCACTTTATACATGGCAGTGGCCACTTCGATCCCTCTGATAGACCACAATCGGGTTTTTGACCCTATCATGAAGAAGGAGAAAAGGGCACTGAAAAATTTGGCGATTTCTTCTAGCAACCTGAAATCATCTCGATAGCCAAGCAAAAGGGATGGTTGGAAAATCTTGAGGGATTTCAACCCAATTTTTTCTAATTCAACTTCAACTTCTCCTTTCACTTGATTGTAAAACAAAGGCGATTCGGCATTGGCACCATGAGAGGTGACCATTAGAAATTGCTCAAAAAAGGGTTGATCCTTTACAATATTAGCCAACTCGATCGGCCAGTCCTTATCAATTTTGATGAATTTTTCTTTAGATCCGGCTGCTTTCAATGTGGTTCCAAGTGCGCAGTATACGTCGTGAGCGTTGAGCTTGTCGGCTACTTCTCGCATTTTGTCGAAATCATCAAGCATGACCATTTCGATTCTATTGTCTTTGATTTCAAGTTCGCGCCTGGAGAGTACTATGATCTTGTTGTAATAGTCTTTATCCAGCAGCAGTCTGATGAGTGCTTTTCCAACCAATCCTGTAGCGCCGGTAACTAATGCGATTCTTTCCATTTCAGGTATGTAGTCGAGCAATTTACAAATTTATTGAGACAATTCTGCCTCCTCCCATTTTCGGTATTTCTGGATATCCGCCGAACATCTTTTGAACACCATGAGTGCCACGGCTAGGTCGTCGGTGAAGCCAAGGGCGGGAATAAAATCAGGAATTAAATCAATCGGGGTAATGAAGTATAGGAGTGCAAAAACGAAGAGAACTAAAGTCAATGGCGAAAAGGCGCAATACGTGCCATTGATGTGTGCCCGAATCATTCTAATGAGCAGCTTTACATGTTTCAGAAATCCCTCTCCCTCCTCCGAATCGTCACCGATTTTTGACAAGCGTTCTCCTGCATTGACCACCAAATTTCTCAGGCGGTCATTGTCGTTGACCATTTCTTTGGCTCGGTCCAATATCCGATGATAGACTCTGCGCTCGCTCATGATTAAAACAGTTGCTGGATTTCCTTTTTGATGAACTCTCCAGCTTCAGCTAAGATTTGCACTTCCTTTTGGCTTTGCATCTGAAACAACGCTTTTGCCAAATCAATACTCGTTGCATCTGCCTTTAGCTCATTGGCCGCCGCGTTTATTTCTGAAATAACTTGCTCAACTGCGCTAGCAACGTATGTCCAAGCTTCGGAGGACATGTATACCTGCTGCGATAGATTGTGGTTGAACTCCTGTCGGATTTCGTGTATCAAAATGTGCTGAAATTCCTGAGCTGTGTATTCTCCATTGTTCAGCCTGTGTACCAAATTGGCCGGTGCTACTCGCTCCAACAGGAGTATGATTCGTTCGTAGGCCTGCAAACGAATGGGAAGAACCACCTCTTGATTTTTTTGCCGAATGGCGAAAACCACTTCATCAAGCTTGCTCTGAAGAAAGGAGCGCACGAGTATGTAAGCCA
>CAYORY010000151.1:0-5050 GCA_964406435.1 uncultured Roseivirgaceae bacterium
GCAGTTTCGCTACATTAGTGCTTTCTAGCTATCTCTGGACACACGGCGGATAGCTAGGCGTTATATGGTATTTAGCACATCACAGCAGACATGATATCACAACTAAAAGGGTCGGATTCAGACAATCAATATCAAAATCTTCAATTTCACAGAAGAGGTGGTATGGGTGAAATATTTATTGCTGATGACGTTGTAAACTCCCGAAAAGTAGCAATTAAATTAATTGCTGTATCAGATCCAGATGATTATAAACTGCTTAAAGCAGAATCTGGTATTGCCACATCAATTAAACATGAAAATGTAGTTGAAACATATTACACGGATGAGGTTAATGAAGGCGGTGTATCATATATCTATTTCGTAATGGAACTTATTGAAGAGGGAAATTTAAGAGATACCTTAAACAGCAACTCAGAAGAGATTCCCCTTTCTCAGGCGAAGGATATGATGATTCAGATATGTTGTGGGTTAGAGGAAGCACATAAAACGATAATTCATCGTGATTTAAAACCTGAAAACATCTTAGGTAATTCTAAACTTCAGCTTTGTGACTTTGGATTAGCTAAACTGATTGACAGTCGGACGAGATCACGAACCTTCAAAGGTTCTGGAACGCTTCCATATATGGCTCCTGAATGTTGGACATTTGATCACAATTCTCCAGCAATGGATATTTATTCCTTAGGCATTATTTTCTTTGAAATATTAACCAAACAACTACCATTCAAAGGTTCAAATGAAAAAGAATTGAAAGAACAACATCTTTTTCAACAGTTACCAGACATAATTTCTCTTCGTTCAGACGTGCCATTGAGATTAGCTGAATTAATAACAAAAATGGCGAATAAGCGCGCAAGTGACCGTTATGAAAATGTAACCGAAATTCTAAGAATTCTTGAATCGATTGAAATTGAAGATAAAAGTGAAGATGAATCTTTAGAAGAGCTGGCCTCATTGGCTGCTCAAAAGACCGCCCAGAAAAAACAAGCTGATCTTGAACAACAGAAAATAGCAGAGGAAATAGAAGAAAAGAGAAAACTGCTAGAGTACAGCAAGGAGGAGTTGATCAAACAGTTCATTTCAAGAATTGACTTAATCAATAAAAACCTTGAAAATGATAAAATCAGATACTCTAAAAATAATGGGTTGACAGTCAGGTTTCAAGGTAAAGAACTCAACATAATGTTCTTCCCTTCAAGCGATATCAGCCAATACAATCAGTCTCATATTGAAAGAAGCCGACAATTTCAATTGGAAAGGCATGGCATGCTCTTTAGTCAACCAGAACCAACAAATGTATTTAAGGACAACATTAGACTAACAGGTAAAGCAAGTGTTCCATCGGGTGATTATAATTCGCCAGGATACGGATTCAATCTTGTTCTCCGAGGCACAGATACTACTGATTTATATGGGGAATGGTGGATTGCTTCATTCACTGATTCTGCTCTAACGCCAGGGAAAGTGCATGAGTTTTACCCACTCGATATTCCAGAATTCTATAGGGAATATGACATAGGAAGAACTAGAACAATGCATGTTCGAACAATGGAGTTCAAAAAATTAGAATTCAGTGACATTGATAAATTGATAAGAAAACTATTAGAATAACAACCATATAACAAGCGCTAAAAATGAATATGCCAAAAGAGCTTTTTGAAAGTTCATTACAAACTGGACACCTGACAGCTTCTAGCAACTTGGCCGCATACTCATTTTAGCTAAACGTTATGCTGCATTCTTGGAATGAAAACACAACTCTTTTTAATTGGAAATGGATTTGATTTAGCTCATGGTATACCAACAAGTTACAATGACCTAGTAAACTGGTATGGTGAAGAACTAATAAAGAAACTTCGAGAAGTTAAAACTGTAGATGATGACTTCTTTAAAACAAGCCTAAGTGTCCCGCTAGGCGGAGGAGCCTATAGTACTCGAGATTGCCCTTCCAATTTTTCCCAACTCTTAGAATCAGGCTATGCTAAATCGAAAAGTGATTTTTTCACAGAGCTACTGGCATATTACCGCAAAGGAAATTGGGTGGATATTGAAGGTTTCTATTTTGAAAAACTCAAGAAAATTGCTGAGATACCAAAAGGTAAAATCAATCCAGAAGAACGCTTGAACAGGGTTAAGAGCCTAAACCATCAGTTTCAGAGTATTCAAAATTTATTGAGTAGCTACTTAACTACTTTGAACGAAAAGGTTACTTTGATTCCTGAATTCATTGACATGTTTAAAACAACAAGTTCGGATGACAGAAATTTGTTTTTGACATTTAACTATACAAATACTATTGATGACTATCTCAATCATCTTAAATACTCAAAAAACGCTGAGATTGTAAATATTCATGGTAAGTTGAACACCGAAAATAATCCTGTGATTTTTGGGTATGGAGATCAGCACGATGAGATATACTCAACACTTGAGAACTTCAACCAAAATGAATTTCTTGAGTATATAAAATATCCGAAATACACTTTATCAGATGGCTTTCAAAAGCTTTCTAAATTTATCAATGCACCACATAGAACCTATGACGTTCACATTATTGGACATTCTTGTGGACTCTCTGACAGAACATTATTGAAAGAAGTTCTTGAAAACTCTAATTGTAAAAGAATATTTATACATCACTTTCCTGATCGAAAAGACTTTACACGAAAAGCAACCGAACTAACAAGGCATTTTTCTGATAAAATCAGCTATTTAAAGAAGACGCAACCATTTAATTCTTCACTTAGCTGCCCGCAAATTAAAAACACGACAGCCTAACTATCACCAGCACGAATGCGCCAACTGCCATTTTACAAACTTCAGTGCGAACATCACTATGAACCTACTATGGAAGCACCGGCAGATTCATTAGTTTTATCGGAACCTGCCAAGCTCGGGGCGCACTCCTGCTCGCTTAGCGATATGCGTATTTACGCTACCAAAGATTGAATCCAACCAAGGCGTAGCATTTACGATAACATTCCTGAATAAATCAAATTGGGAATTGCCAAAGAAATCCCTACCCATTTTGTGGTAATTCCGCACCTTCCCATTGCATAGCAAAATCATACTTTCTAACTTCCAGAAAAATCAAAATGCCTTTTCAAACCTTAAAACAAACTATGCTATGGCCGGATTAAAAGACGCTTTCGAAAACCTCAAGAATAACATTGCCGATAAAATCAAAGATGCCTCCTCCTTGGAAGTTACGACCTTCACGGGAGACATTAATTTCAAAGTATCAGATGTTGTAAAGTCAGAGGACAATAAATTCGATATCGAGCAAATATTAAAACAAGTAAATGCTCAGGCCATGGTAGACCTGAAGCTGGTCGCCTACTCCATTATCAAAATAGATGGAGATCAGGCCAATATCGTAAAAAGCAACCTGACACCTGAGGAAAAGGAATTGCTGGAGTTTCACAAAAACATGATCGAAGCATCTCAAAGCTCAAGAAAAGCCATTGTCGATATGATCAAAGGGTTGATCTGATGAAAATTGAGGCTCTTTTGGCAGAGGCCGAACACTACGAAAGCCAGATGCCTTCGGAAGAAGCCGAGACGATCCAGCACCTGATGGAGCTAGGATATTTATTGAACAATGCGCCCACATTGGCCTCCACGCTTGAGAAAGCGCTTGAGAAATTTCTTCGCGATTTTCAAGACCAGCGGCTCGTTTCCCAAGGCGAATTCTTAAAACTCAGATCTACCTACGGCCACTCCCTCGAGGTACTGCTTCTCAGGGAATGCACGGATATAGATGAAGGGTTTCGCTTCACCTCCATGCCCGATTTCGGCGAAGTGTCTCTGAAAAGCCGCATCATCCTCTACAGGCTTGCACTGTTTGGCCTGTGGGACGGGCAGCCCGATTCACCCTACTCAGAGGTGGTTTCTCTCAAGATCGGTTCACTCAAAAAATACGGACGCTACATAGAGGCCATCGAAGCATGCAATGCACTCGCCGACATTGAGAAATTTTCCAAACGGATACTACACATTTGGGGAGATGAAAACGCATTGATCGCTTTTCACATTCCGGATGACACAAATGAAAAGGACGTTTCGGGCGCCTTCAAACGACGGTTCAGGAAGGACTTTGGCAAACGAGAAAAATTCGCTGATCGCATAGAACAATTTCTCCTGAATGCCGCTCCCGAGCATATCGACTACCAGTATTTATCGGCACGTGCCACCACCGACATCAATCGGTTCATCCTGCGGGTGATACAAGTGCACCAATGGACAGAAGGCGAATACAATGGGAAATTGGATGGAGACTGGGGCAATGTGACACTGGAAAGCCTGAAGCAGACCATCGAACTCTACAATGAAGACGAAGCTCGGGATGTCCGCACCAAGGAAGTGCTGGCCCCCATGGGCAAGGGCCACTACCTTTTCAATGCGCTCTTTTTCCTCAGACATTACATGATCGAAGAGGGCGTGGATCAGACGGAGGGCGTGCTCGACAGCCTGACCACTCAGGCTCAAAACGCCTCGAAAGAGGAATTGGAAACATTCAAAACGAACACCCAAAAATTACTTGACACCACACTTTCTGAAAATCAGTTGGAACAAGTACAGGTGAAAATGGGGCTTTTCAAAAGGGTCTATTTTGGGTTCAAGAAGTTCTTCAAAAAACTATTCCGATTTGGTAAAAAACTATTCAAATGGATCGTAAATAAATTCGAAAAGCTCTTCTCCTACCTCAAGGATTTCTTCAAGAAAATTCTCCAAATCGCCAAGACGGCCATTCGCAGTATGATCAACGGCATCAGGTACATTCTCGGCAAGCTGCCTATTATATCCGTGTCGGCAGAGAACAAATACCTTATCACAAAATTCCAAATCGATGGTGATGGTATCAGTATCCTGCCATCGGGCAAGAAAGACCTGAGCGCACACCAAAAACTAATGGACACCAGAGTCGCTGAGTTATCGTTCAGTTTGGCGCTGGTAGGCGAACTCATTTCGCTCATGAAATATATCGTGTGAGGTATCTTCACCTGGCCGGATTTGATGATGCATCTGCGGCCCCCGCTGCTAACCTAAA
>CAYORY010000152.1:0-5033 GCA_964406435.1 uncultured Roseivirgaceae bacterium
CTAATTTTAGCGATACTGCTGTCTAAGTTTTAGTTGAACATAATTCAAAACGAGCGGCAAAATTATGGAAATAATCTGCCAATTAACCACTAGCTCAGTAATTCTTGCACTTTGGCCTGGAAAAAATCAATGAATTCTTGCTGAGATTGGCTTCCGAGATCACCTGTGCCGTGCAATCGGACAGAAACTTTATTCTCCGCCACTTCCTTTTCTCCCACTATTAGCATGAAAGGAATCTTCTTCACCTCAGCATCTCTTATCTTCTTCCCGATTTTCTCATCGCGCTGGTCTATGTAGCCTCTGATGTCATTTTCCTGCATAGTCAAGTATACCTGCTTGGCATAGTCGTGGTATTTCTCGGAAATAGGCAGCACTGCAATTTGCTCAGGCGCCAACCAAATAGGAAACTCTCCGCCAGTGTTTTCGATCAGAATAGCGACGAAGCGCTCCATTGAACCAAATGGCGCCCGATGGATCATAACTGGTCGGTGCTTTTCATTGTCCGATCCTGTGTATTCAAGCTTGAACCTGTCCGGCAAGCTGTAATCCACCTGAATCGTTCCAAGTTGCCATTTTCTTCCCAAGGCGTCTTTCACCATGAAATCCAGCTTTGGGCCGTAGAAGGCGGCTTCTCCCAATTCCACTTTTGTCTTAAGCCCCTTCTCAGCTGCCACTTCCTGGATTTCTCTTTCTGCTCGCACCCAGTTGGCATCTTCGCCTATGTACTTGTCAGGATTCTCAGGATCTCTTAGCGACACCTGGGCTGTGAAATCTGCAAAACCCAAAGCGCCGAACACATAAAGCACCAGGTCTATGACTTTTGCAAATTCTTCTTTTACCTGATCAGGTCTGCAGAAAATGTGCGCATCGTCCTGCGTGAAACCCCTCACACGTGTGAGGCCGTGTAGTTCACCACTTTGCTCGTAGCGATAGACTGTTCCAAACTCCGCATAGCGAATGGGTAGATCTTTGTAGGAGCGGGGAGAAGATGCGTAAATCTCACAGTGGTGAGGGCAGTTCATCGGCTTTAGCAAGAACTCCTCATCTTCATTGGGTGTCTTGATTGGCTGAAACGAATCTTCTCCATACTTGGCATAGTGACCAGAGGTCACGTACAATTCCTTGCTCCCTATGTGAGGCGTCACCACCTGATCGTACCCGGCTTTAATTTGAGCCTTGCGCAGGAAGTTTTCAAGTCGCTCTCTCAGGACGGCTCCTTTTGGTAGCCAAAGCGGGAGGCCTTTTCCTACTTTTTCAGAGAAAGTGAAAAGCTCCAACTCTTTCCCAACTTTTCTATGGTCTCTTTTCTTAGCTTCTTCCAACAACTCAAGATGTTCTTTCAGGTCCTTCTGTTTTAGGAATGTAATTCCGTACAAGCGGGTGAGCTGCTTTCTCTTTTCATCTCCTCGCCAGTAGGCACCTGCCACACTGAGAATCTTAGCTGCTTTGATAAAGCCCGTGTTGGGTATGTGTGGTCCCCGGCAGAGATCGGTAAAGTTTCCTTGTTTGTAGAAGGTGATCTCTCCATCACTGAGGCCCTCTATGAGTTCTAATTTGTATTCATCACCTTTCTTAGTGAAATACTCGACGGCTGCTTGTTTTGAGATTTCTATGCGCTCATATTCGTTTTTCTCACGAGCCAGTTCCAGCATTTTGTCTTCTATCACCGATAGGTTTTCTGAATCGAATGCTTGGTCTCCGAAATCAACATCGTAGTAAAACCCACTTTCAATTGCCGGGCCTATCCCCAGCTTTACGCCCGGATAAAGTGCCTCCAGCGCTTCGGCCATCAAGTGGGCCGAGGAGTGCCACATGGTAGACTTTCCTTCATCGTCATTCCATGTGAGGAGTTGAAGGGTAGCATCGGAAGAAATGGCGCGTGTGGCGTCCCATACTTCGCCGTTTACTTTAGCAGCTAGTACATTTCTGGCAAGTCCTTCAGAGATGTCCATGGCTACATCCATGGCACTTATTCCTGGAGAATAGCGTCGTTGGCTTCCGTCGGGAAGGGTGATGGTGATTTGATCACTCATTGAAATTAATTACCGGTTTTTCGTTCTAAAGAAGGCGGAAGCAGGCGCTCCTCCTGTTCTTTTTTGAGCCGCAAATATGCAACTTTTCGCCTGACAATTTGAAGGTATTCTGCCAATTCGGTATCGGTGGTGTCCTTAGCGAAAGCCTGTTCATAGTAGGGCAAAGAAGGTGTCAACCAGCCTTTGGATTCCAGCACTTCTGCTTTTGTCAAAAGGTGATGGCGATTGTCTGGCGATGATTGCAACAAAACGTCGACATACATCAAAGCAGAGTCCCATTCCTGGCGTTCTCTGAACCATTCTACAAGCGTGCCATTGGCCTTCTCAGAACCCAGTTGTCTGAGCAATGTTTTAGCCTTATTCAGGCTATCCATTCTGTAATAATTTAGAGCCAGATCGTACTGCAATCCAGGTTGATTGCCTCTTATACTTAGTTGTTTTTCAATGAGTTGTGCCGATTTTATGAACTTGCCTTCTTTCTCTAAAAGCGGATAATAACTCACTAGGTCTTTGTGCGATGGATTACTTTCAAGAAGCTGCTCAAATTTTACTGTCGCTCTAGATGTATCCTCCTGATGCAGGTAGGTTTTGGCCGCCAGACTCAGTGCTGCCTCGTCTTGGTACTGGGAGGTATACCGTTCCAAATACGTATAGTCACCGGGTGTCTGACTGCTTGCTAATTTTATTTTGGTTTCAAGTCTACTTCTCGTTTCAAAGGCCCCATTGAGCAAGGCTGCCACTCTTTCGTAATCCTTGTATTTTTCGTAATAGGCAATCGATTGATCCAGCAATTTCTCGGTCAATCCCCATTTAGATTTGGCTCGTATCAGGACCTGCTCACACCGGGCGGGCCATCCAAGCTGCTCGCAGAAGTAGAGCTGCTGTCTGATCAATCGCTCATTTTCGGGATCGTATCCGGCGCTGTTTTCGAGTTCAGTGAGTATCTCTTCCGAAGTAATGGAGGTTTCCGTTGGTATTTGAATCAAATAATCGGTCCGTTTTGAGCAGGCGAAAATGCCGATAATAAGACAGGCCTGTATCAGAGTTTTTGTCAGAAACGCAATTGATTCTCTCATTCCCGCAAAAGTAGAAGCTAGTGTGGGTTTAATGAAATGAAAAGTGAATTCATGAAACGTCATCCTCCTTACCTAAAAGACGAATCCTTTAAGCGAGAAACCTGTTAACTCCTTAGTATTGTAAAAACTGAGTTTATATGAAATTTTTAATTGCTTCTCTGGTGCTTGTGGCCTGCACCTCCACCACTTCAAAAAGTGAGGTCGTTACGGCCAACACCTCAATTGACTATCCTCAAGACAAATATGCCCGAGCCTATTTTGCAAGTGGGTGTTTTTGGTGTGTAGAGGCCGTGTATGAAAGTGTCAAGGGAGTGAAGGAATCTATCTCGGGTTATTCAGGCGGCCACACTCAGAATCCTACCTATGAAGCCAGCAATACCGGAAGAACTGGACACGCGGAGGCCGTGGAGATCATTTATGACCCAAAGCTTGTGAGCTTTGCGGATCTTGTGGATGTTTATTATGGTTCGCAGAATCCCCTTCAGGTGAATGGCCAGGGACCGGACAGGGGTTCGCAGTACAGGTCAATTATCTTCTATCAAACAGAGGAAGAAAAGCAAATTATTCTAGAGAAGAAGAAAGCCTTGGCCGAAGAATTAGGCGCTGAACCTGTCGCGGAGATCATGGAATTCGAGAAGTTTTGGGTGGGGGAGGACTACCATCAAAATTATGAAAGGCTCCATCCGAACCATCCGTACATTAGAAATGTATCTATTCCACGGCTCAATAAGTTCAAGGAAAAATTTCCGCATCTCTTAAAAGAGAACGCACATTGAGGTAAACTCTAAGGATTACATTTGTTCAAAATTGACCAATGAAAATCCTAAAGAAAATTCTCATAGCTCTGGCGGTGATCGTCGGGTTATTGATTCCTGTACTATTAGTTACCTGGTTTTTTGGCCCCAAGGCCGAGTTTAATGAAGTGAATCCTGCGCTATCCGAATTGAATCTTGAGCTTAGCCAACTGGACAAATACTTGTCAGATAAAGAAGCTGTTGTACCTAACATAAAAGCTGAAAATGAGTCCAGGATCATTTGGGCAGATTCTATTAGGCAAACAGAATACGCACTCGTTTATCTCCACGGTTTTTCTGCAGGCCCAATGGAAGGTGCCCCGCTGCATCAGGAGGTAGCCAGCAGGTATGGTATGAATCTCTATTTGCCGAGGTTATCCAAACATGGCATTCAGGACGATGATATTTTCCTTGAACTGACACCTGATGGATTGATGGAATCCGCTAAAGAAGCTTTGGTTATCGGGAAGAAGTTAGGGAAGAAAGTGATCCTAATGAGTTGCTCCACAGGTGGCACACTTGGCATCTATCTCACCGCCAATCACCCTGATATCAATGCGCACCTCATGTATTCTCCTAATATCAAGATTTTCGATCCTACGTCTGAGATGCTCACCGGGCCTTGGGGATTGAAGATTGTTAAGCAGGTATTGGGAGATTATCGCTTGCCGACTGAAGACCCAGAAATTCCTGATTCTGTTCAGCAAAAAATCAATCAGTACTGGTCTGGGAAGTACCGGGTAGAGGGGATCGTGGCGTTGCAAAGTCTTCTGGATCAGACGATGACCGATGAAACCTTTGCCAAGGTGAATCAACCCTACTTTTTGGGCTATTACTATAAAAATGATACCGCTCAGGACAACACGGTCTCAGTAGAGGCCATGCTCGATTTTGATTCAAAAACCAAAACACCAAAAGACAGTAAGCGTGCGGTAGCGTTTCCTGAGGCAGGTAGTCATGTGATTAATTCGCCTTTGACCTCAAAACAAAACGAAAGAGTGAGAGAGGAGACGTACAAGTATTTGGAGGAAGTGCTTAATATTACCCCCTTGAATACTGGTCAATAAATTAAAATTATGCCTCTTAGTCAACCGGATTCAGGAAACGTCTTTGAGAAAATACCCTTAGAG
>CAYORY010000153.1:0-4894 GCA_964406435.1 uncultured Roseivirgaceae bacterium
TGAGATTTCCAAAATCAAACCGACATTTGCCAAAAACAGTGAAGTTCTGACTGTCCACTACAGAGTGCCTTCTCTTCAGAAAAACCTGCAACCGATAGACCAACTCCTTCATAGAAAAGGGTTTGGAGATATAATCGTCACCGCCAATCTCAAATCCTCTTAACCGATCCTCCTCTCGTGATTTGGCGGTGAGGAAAAGGACAGGGACAAGTTCATTTTTTTCACGAATTTTTTCTGCCAGTGAGAACCCATCCATTTTGGGCATCATGATGTCTATCAGGCAAATATCCTGATCGCTGAACGCACGCCATGCCTCCTCGCCATTCTGACACCAGGTCACAGCAAAGCCTGCATCCTCCAGCCCTGTCTTGGTCATGAAGCCCAGGTTATAATCGTCTTCCGCAAATAAAATCGTTGGCTTCATTTCGCTGGCAGTTTAATCGTGATTCTCGCTCCTTCCTCGGACTTAACCGTGCACCTCCCTCCGATCAATTTCAAACTTTCCTTCACCAAATACATCCCAAGTCCATAGCCTTTGACGTCATGTACATTGGCCGAGGGCACTCTGAAAAACTTATCAAATATCTTCGACCTGAATTCGTCCGGGATCCCTGGCCCATTGTCGGAGATAGTGATCTCTATGAAACGACCGACAGAACGAGACGCTATCCCCACTTGGCCATTGCCGTACTTGGCCGCATTGTCCACCAAATTTCTCAGGATCGTACGCAGGCAATCTTTATTCGATTGAATGACCGGCAGGTACTGCAAGTCCAGCCGCCACAGGATGCCAGGATACTCCTGCTTCCACTCCAAAATCAGCTCGTCAAAAACCTCCTCGAGATACACATCATCCTTGGTCACGACCCCTCTATTCTCAAGAACGGACGAGGACAAAATTTTATCGACCTGCTGCTCCAATCTCTGTGTCTCATCGTCGATAATTTTCGCAAACTGTATTTGGCGGGTAGCATCATTCGTGCTGTTCAATGCATCGGCAGCCAGCCGCAGAGTGGCGAGTGGGGTTTTCAGCTCGTGGGTCACGTTATCGATAAAGTCTTTCTGAACCTCACTCAGTCTACGCTGCTTCAGCACTACTACGAGCCCATATCCAAAAAAAACAAGCATCAAAATGGTGGCAAGCGACATAAACTTCCAAAGGTTGAGTTCGGAGAGAAGCCCGCCGGTTTTGTTAGGAAAATACACTCCGAAGTAATATTCATCGTCTCGCAATTCGGGAATCGAAATTTCACTTGCTGCCTTGCCGTACGCTACCTGGTTGCCGAAAACCATCTGGTCATTTTCACAATTGTACACGCCATATTCGTAATCTACTTCTATGCCCCTTGTGGCGAATTGCTCACTGATGAGTCTTTCTAATGCGCCAATTTCAATATTGTAGCGCAACCTTGCCACGAAATAATTTCTGGAAACACGATCTATCGGCTTATTCGGAATCAGCTCGTTTCCATCTATCTGGCACATATTATCAGCCACAGCGCGAAGCGACATCCGCACATTATGATCGAATTCTTCCTCCTGCTCGCTCACAGCCTGTGATACCCAATATATCTGAATGACGATTATTCCCACAAGTGAAATAATGGCCATGATAATCATGAATTGAATAGGTCTGTTCTTGGTCACAGCATAAAAATAGGTCGTTATTGCGAGCCAAAAATTGGCTTTAACTATTCGTTAACAATTGTTTGGAATCCATTAACACGCATTAAGTGGGAGTATTCTAACATTTGGTCAAACAAAAATTATAAACAAATGAAAAAATCATTTTCAGTACTCTTCTTGGGAATCGCAGTAGCTGTGATGGCCCACATGACTTCCATCACCTGGAAAAGCACCACTATGGAGCTCGGGTCAGTGAAGCAAAACGAATTGAAGGAGTTGTCCTTTGAATTTACCAACAATGGAGACGAGCCCGTGCGCATATTGGAAGCCAAGGGTTCGTGCGGATGCACGGTAGTCGATTTCCCTAAAGGCGAAATCGCGCCCGGCGAAACCGCCTCCATCTCGGCCAATTTCAAATCAGCCAAAATCGGGCAATTCAATAAGAAGGTGACCGTGAAAACCACGGCTTCCGCAGAGCCCACCTACCTCAATTTCACCGGAGAAATTGTGGAATAAGTAATTCCCTTCATCAAAAAAGGATCATCGTATTGACGATGATCCTTTTTTTTGATCCCGTTTTTGAAGAGATTAGAGAAAAAACCAGAGCCATGAAGATTAATCATATTCTTGTCCCGATTGACTTTTCAGAATCTTCCAAAAATGCACTGAAATCGGCCATCAAAATCGCAAAAAAAGCTGAGGCCAAGATCACCATGGTAAATGCCGTCCATATGCACACACCCCTGCCGCATTTGAAGGGCGGCAGCCTGATGCAGCAATTCATAGCCGACTATGAGTGGCAGGTGAAGGAGTCCTTCAATGAATTAGAATCTGAAGTAGTCGAACTCAAGGAGGTGCCGCACGAGGAAGAGCGATTTTTGTCTTACCTCACGGATGCTATTTATACCGAAACGCAGACCAAAGACATTGATTTGATCGTGATGGGCACTCGATCTCAGCATACCATAGGTGAGCGACTGCTTGGCTCCAACTCTATAGACATTATAAAAACATCCGAGGTGCCTGTGCTGGTGATCCCGGAGAGTTTTCATGAATTCGCTCCCAAAACAATTGGTTTTGCCTCCGACTTTTTGCAGACCCGAGCTTGGTCTCTCAACATGCTCAAGGCGCTTGGACATCTGTACGGTGCTGAGGTCATGGTCTTTCACATTGCCGATGAGATAGGCGCTGATGAGCAAAAACAAATCGACAGAATAAAGAAAAACCTATCGAGTCTTGAGCACTTCTCCATTCGTATTGTAGCGGCCGATTCCGTGGTGGAAGGCATCCAAGAATTTAGTGCTTCGCACCATCTTGATGTGCTGGCCATGATGCCACGTGAGCACAATCTCTTTGAGCGCCTGTTTGTGAAATCTGTGACCAAGGAAATCGCCATTGACATAGATATCCCGCTGCTAACTTTCCATCCTTGATTACGCATCGGCATTGAAGCTGTAATTTCGCAGCATGCGCTTCTCCGACCTTTCGAACATCACACAGGGAAATATTCTTCGATTAGAAGATGACCGGGAGATTCAAAAGTTCAGCATAGACTCTCGCAAACTGGCTGGAAAAAGATCCACCGCTTTTGTAGCCATCAAAGGTGAAAGAAACGATGGCCATTCGTTTCTTACCGAAGTGCTCGGTGCTGGAATCGAAAATTTCATCATTGAAAATGAGTCGTCCTTGCCCCAAAAGGGCAATGTTCTTTTGGTCGAATCGGGTGTTCGGGCTCTACAAGCCATAGCGAAATTTCATCGAGAAAAACACCACTATCCTGTGGTTGCGATCACCGGAAGCAACGGAAAAACCACCGTGAAGGAATGGTTTTGGGAAATCCTGACCAAGGAAAAAAAGGTGGTGAAAAACCCAAAAAGCTACAATTCCCAAGTGGGCGTTCCGCTCTCAGTGTTGGAAATGGGAAACCATGACCTTGGGATTTTTGAGGCCGGCATATCCCAGATAGGTGAGATGATTAATCTTGCTCAGATCATTCAACCGACTTTAGGAATCTTCACCAATATAGGCGAAGCACACAGCGGCGGGTTCGGCTCGCAATCTGAGAAAATTCGTGAGAAAGCGCTGTTGTTTGCCTCATGTACGTTATGCATTTGCAGACTAGAGCACACTGAAATAATCGAGGCGTTGAGTGCTAAAAAAATTCCCGTGACTACTTGGTCCTTGGATGATCACAGTGCGGATTATTTCTTTGAAAGGGAAGGCAATCAGCTTTCATTGAAAGATCAGGGTTTAACTTTTTCTCTCCCTTTCCAAAACCCCAATCAGGTAGAAAATGCATTGCATGCCGTAACTGCTGCGCTAGTTTTAGGCGCATCGAACGAAAGTATTAAGTCCGCAATGCTGTCGCTCCGGCCCGTGCCCATGCGGCTTGAACTAAAGAAAGCTATAAACGGATGCTATCTCATTGATGACACTTACAACAATGACCTCTTCGGCCTAGAGGTAGCTCTGGATTTTCTGAATGAGCAAAACCCTCATCAAACCAAGACGCTGATCCTCTCTGACATTTTACAATCTTCCCTCCCCGATGAAGAGCTCAACAGCCGAATCAACGGCTTGCTTTCTTCAAAGAAGATTGATCGATGCATCTATGTAGGATCCAAGTTCAATCTGGGAGATGAGCGATTTCGTTCCACTGAAGAATTGCTTGCGCACCTTCCGACTTTTGAGAACGAGACGATTTTGGTCAAAGGGGCTAGAGATTTTGTGTTCGAAAAAATAGTGCAGTGTTTGGAAGCAAAAACCCACGGAACCATTCTGGACATCAACTTTGAAGCACTGCGAAGAAACCTGAATCAATATCGGTCGAAGCTAGGCACAAGCACTAAACTGATGGTGATGGTGAAGGCGCTCGCTTATGGGTCTGGGCTCTCCGAGATCGCCGGTTTTCTTCAAAATGAAGCCGTAGACTATCTGGGAGTTGCTTATGTGGATGAGGCGGTGGAACTACGAAAAAAAGGGATTTCAATTCCCATCATGATCATGAATCCAGAGGAAACCGATTTCTCCATTTTTGAAAAATATAACCTTGAAGCGGAAATCTATTGCCAGGAAATTCTGGAGCGTTTCATAGAAAGTGATGCCCAAACCGGCATTCACTTGAAACTGGAGACCGGCATGAATCGGCTGGGTTTTTCGGGATCGGATCTGCCCCGCCTACTTCAAGCGCTTCAGGCTCATCCGGGTATTCCCGTCAAAGGGATATTCACTCATTTTTCCTCAAGTGATGCTTCTCATGAAGATGCCT
>CAYORY010000154.1:0-4858 GCA_964406435.1 uncultured Roseivirgaceae bacterium
CTTTTCTGAAGTCCTCTTTCTCCGCTTTCGCTGTGAGGAATATAAAAGGAATACTGGCCGTAGAAGGGTTTTTCATTATCAAATACAGCACCTCGTATCCGTCCATTTCGGGCATCATGATATCACAAAGAATGAGATCAGGTATTTCGGCTAGGGCTATTTTTACACCCTCCCTTCCATTTTCAGCGGTGAGGGTTTTGTAATTGGACAAGTTCAGCAACTCCGCGATGTTGTCTCGTACATCCTCTTGGTCTTCTATAACGAGAATCGTTTTTTGGCTCATATGGGCAAATTAATAATGAATGAACTCCCCTTCCCCACTTTGCTCTCAAAAGTAATTTTACCGCCGAGCAAATCGACGTATTTTAGCACTATGTGGAGACCCAGACCAGTGCCTTGAATGTTCGTCACGTTCGCAGCACGGAAAAACCGCTCGAATAAATTCTTCTGTTCATCCATCGGTATGCCAATCCCCTCGTCTCTTATCTCGATCTCTAGTTGATCTTTTTTGGGTATGCAAATGACCCAAATACTCTTGCCCTCATCAGAATATTTACTCGCGTTGGATATCAGGTTATAGATCAGGTTTTTTAGTAAATGAGGATCCGTCCTGAAGGACACATCTTCGGCCTTTTTGCAGATTATTTCCTGACCTTTCTTTAGTGTGACTTCCATATCCCTGATCGCTTCTTCCAGCACTTCATGTAGAGTCACTTCGCTCACATTCACGTGCACAGCCCCACTCTCGAGCTTCTCTAATGAAAGGAAATCATTCAAAATTCCTGTAAGATTGGTCACGCTCTTGCCGATACGGGTTATATGCTTTTCGCGATCAGCCTGCTGATCCGTGTTTGGGTATTTGGCGATAAGGTTTGCCGAGGAAGCTATCGTCGTAAGTGGCGTACGGAATTCGTGGCTGGCCATGGATACAAAGCGTGATTTCAACTCGCTCAATTCCCTCTCCTTTTCCAATGATTTTTTCACTTCCTGCTCGGCCTTTCTCACATCTTCCAGGCTTTTCTTCAGGGCTCTCTCGGCAAGCCGTCTTTCTTGTATCTGGCTCTGCAGGCCAAGGTTCAAGTGCTCCAATTCTCTCGTTCTATCCTTCACCTTAGACTCCAACTCCAGAGTCTGCTTTTTAAGTTCTTCCCTTTGCCTCTCCAGCAAACGCTCCTGCTCCTTGCGCAGCGATATATCGGTGATAAATGCCACCACCAATATTTCCTGATTTTGCTCGACATAATTGAGGCTGATCTCTATGGGAAACGTAGAGCCATCCTTTCGCTGACCTGACAAATCCATGCCTGCACCCATGCTTCGTCTCGATGGTTTGGCAATGTATTTCTCCCTGTGAGCTATATGTCCACCCCTTAGTTTTTCGGGCACCAGTTGCTCCATTGTTTTACCCAACAATTCGGATTCCTGATATCCAAATAGTTCCTCGGCTCGTGGATTCATGGCCTGTACCTTACCTTCCGAATTGAACACCATCATTCCTTCACCAGCACTTTGAAAAAGCTGGCTCAGAAGTTTTAACCCTCTGTCTGACATAAGGTAGTCACTATTAATTTTCATAGCTAAGGTTCATTGATTCTATGCCCTTCGGAATGATAAACCTAACGAACCTAATTGATAATGGCCGTCATGGCCACTGATAAAGTTCAAAGCCAATACTGACAGAAGTCAGAATTCTCATTTTGCCTGCGTTCTACTTTTGAATGAAAGTACAGATAGTTGTTTCATTCGATATTAATAGCAACGGATTTTTCACCAGCCGCATGGAAAGCCGTGCAGGTAGGATTAAAAGTTGGGCACAGTCAGCAAGCAAGAGTAAGCATGCTGCATGTTTTCCCCTCGGATCATGGCCTATCCTCAGTATCGAATATGAACCAAACTCGAATGAATGAAATAAAGCTAAACATGAAAAAGATTTGTGAAGACATATTACCTAACCACGTGCTGGAAGTAGCCAATGAAGTATTGCCTGGCAAAGTGAGGGTTGAACTCATGCGTTTCATTCAAAAAAATCAATTCGACTTGCTGATAATGGGTATCAATGGAGATGGCTCAAGCAATGAGACCGGCTCCAACACCAAACACCTTATTGAAAAGGCGAACATTCCGATCTTGGTAATCCCTAACAATTGCCGGCTAAATGAGTGAGCTGGTCGTAGACCGTGAGGTCAAATGCCACCATTGCGGCGAGGATTGCCCCGATCTTGACATCAGGATCGGTGAAGACTACTTCTGTTGCTACGGTTGCAAGGCCGTCAACGAACTGCTGGGTGAGACCAACATGCAGTCCCATTTTTTGGAAATCTCTAAAAAGAATAAGCGATTATCAGAGAAGCAAGCCAAATCTAAATTTGACTTTCTGGACACTGCCGACATCCAAGAGCAGATCGTTCGGTTCAAAAATGACCATCAATCTCGTATTGTGCTTTCTTTGCCCGACATCCACTGTAGCTCCTGCATCTACCTGCTGGAACACCTGCCCAAGCTAGAACAAGGCATTATCAAAAGCGAGATCAACTTCCCCAAAAAGGAAGCTACCATATCGTTTGACCACCGTGTCATTACATTGAAATCTGTGGTGATGCTACTAGCACAGATCGGCTACCCCGCAGATATTTCATTGGCGGAAATTGGGTACCAAAAAAAGACTAAGAAAAGCAGACTTGGTGCGCAAATCGCCGTGGCGGGTTTCTGTTTTGGCAATGCCATGCTCATGAACATGCCCGAATATCTTGATCAGAATCTGCTACTTACCGAGGAGTTCAAGAGCCTTTTCGGTTGGATAAACCTTGGACTGGCTCTTCCGGTTTTGCTCTTCTCGGCAAGCGGATATTTTGAAAAAGCCTGGAAAGGATTAAAGCACAAAACCCTGAATATTGACGTCCCTATTTCATTGGGCATTCTTACGCTTTTCGCCAGGAGCGCATTCGAAATCCTGACCATGACGGGCATGGGTTATATAGACTCTCTGGCTGGTCTTATATTCTTGCTCCTGGTTGGGAAATGGTATCAAAACAAAACCTACCAGGCACTCTCATTCGAGCGAGACTACAGCTCCTATTTTCCAGTATCCGTGCTATGTATAGTAGATGGAAAGGAGGTTTCGAAAACCCTGAAGGACTTAAAGGTCAACGACTTGGTCATTATTCACAACGACGAACTGCTGCCTGCAGATGCTATGCTGGTCGAGGGGAATGCTAATCTGGACTATAGTTTTGTCACCGGTGAAGCCCAACCTATTCAGCTCGAAATAGGTGAGAAAGTATACGCAGGTGGGAGACAAAAAGGCCCTCAGATAATCGTAAGACTCACACGTGAGGTGAAAACAAGCGAGTTGGTGAGCCTGTGGGACAATGACCTCTTCGCTAAGACAGAACCAGAGCTAAGACTGTGGGTAGATCGGCTCAGCAAATACTTCACCGGCATTGTCATTTTGTTGGCTTTAAGCACCGGAGCATATTGGTGGTTCAACGACCCAAGCCTCGTATGGAACTCAGTCACTGCTGTGCTCATTGTCGCCTGTCCGTGCGCGCTTGCCTTGGTCCTGCCCTTTACCTATGGTCATGCCCTGCGGATTCTTGGCCGGCATGGGCTTTACCTCAAAAATGCCGAGGTAATTGAAGCCCTGGGGAAATCCAAAGAATTGGTTTTTGATAAAACCGGAACACTGACAGAAGCGAGCGGACTCCTTCAATTTCATGGAACGGATTTTACCCCCTTGGATCGCATTCTCCTTAGGTCTGCCCTGAGCAACTCCTCTCACCCACTGAGTCAGCAAATTCTGAAGCAAATGCCGAAAAAAGAGCGACTCCCAATAGACGCCTTTGATGAAAAGACGGGAAAAGGTTTCTCTTGTAAGATCGGGGATCATACCATAAAAGTTGGATCAGCTGAGTGGGTGGGTGTAGGGATCACCGGAAAGCACGAATCACAGGTTCATGTTTTTATAGACCAATACCGGGGCTATTTTGGCCTACAGTCAGCCTACCGGAGCGGCATCTTCGACATGCTCAAGAGGCTCCAGACCAAATTCAAGCTGCACGTGCTCTCTGGTGACAATACCCATCAAAAGGCCAGACTAGCTCCGTTTTTTGATGAGCTTGCCTTCAATCAAAAGCCAAAGGATAAATTAGACTATTTGCAATACCACACTACCAAGGCAGTGATGATTGGGGATGGATTGAATGATGCAGGCGCATTGAAAAGTGCCATGGTTGGTCTGGCCGTAACCGAGAATATCCACCAATTCTCCCCTGCGTGTGACGGTATATTGAGTGCCGAAAAACTGAACACCCTTCCTGAAATTCTGACCTTCGCCAAACAGACAAAGCCCATCATTTTCGCAGCATTCGGGCTTTCATTTCTCTACAATATAGTGGGCATGTACTTCGCAATGACGGGCCAACTCACACCTCTTATTTCTGCCATACTGATGCCGATTAGTTCAGTGACGGTTGTTGGGTTGGTGACATTGGCTGTGTTATGGGCGGGGAAAGGGTTATTAGTTAGGGATTAGGGATTAGGGATTAGGAGTTAGGGATTAGGGATTAGGGATTAGGGATTAATCTCCGTTTCCTCTGCTTCCTCCGTGGTTATTCGGCAAAGATTCCTGCGGAATGACTCACCATCCAATCCTCCGTTTTCTGGATGACAAAGAAGGATCCGGCAATGCCCTGACAAAAATCAGTTCCCTTACTGCCAAGTCTCATAACGATCCTTTTAGTGAGCCGCTAACCTTGTGGAGTGAGCGTCATCATCATTTTAATTGCGTGTAGCCTGTTTCTGGCAGTAGGGTTTTTGATCGCCTACCTGTGGGCATCTCGCTCAGGTCAGTTCGAGGACG
>CAYORY010000155.1:0-4834 GCA_964406435.1 uncultured Roseivirgaceae bacterium
TATTTTAGTCAAATGTGATAGCTTTACTTGTCATTCATCAATCAACTTAAACATGAGAAATTTACTCGTCGTATTGGTCGCCATTGGCATTCTATCTGCCTGCACACCTAAGAAGTCCGCTGAAAACAATGAAGAAAAGGTAATTCATGATATTGATAAGCTGCTTGAGGATTTGCCAGATCCCTCCTCCATTCCTTTCACCCTGAAATCCATCGGGGCGGAATTTGGTGATTCTCTGATCAATCCTCTTTCTAATATTGAGAAGTACCAAGGAAATGTAGACAAACTGGCCCTGAACATGGGCGTGTATGCGAGCGATGTGAGTTATTTGGCGGCATATGAGCAGCCTGAACTTACCATGCAATACGTGAAGGCCTGTCACCAAATCGGTGAGACATTAGGTGATTCTGCCATTTATAAACAAGATTTATTGGATAATATAGAAGCCAATCTGGGCAATGAAGAGGCGCTTTCTAAGTTGCTTAGAGGCATGATCGTGGAAACGAGTGTTCAGCTCGAAAAGGATCATCACCTTTCCATGGCGGCATTGGCTCTAACTGGTGGGTTTGTAGAGGAGCTTTATCAAGCAGTAAATGTGATAGAAAATTACCATCAAGCCAATATGACGGCCGCCGAAGAGAAGGCAAAAGTGGAACCTCTGGTGAAACTTGTTCTGGCTCAGGAACAACCCCTGCTTGATCTAATCACTCTCTTGAAAGACATTCCTCATGACGATACCATTCTTGAAATGATCACGCTGATGAACATCCTGGACAAGTTGTACAAAGGCGAGTTGGCCACTATTGAAGAGAAGATGAATGCCGATCCTAACTTTATAGTGGACAGGGATTTGATGTTTGGGGTAACTCTCGAGATAGAAAGGATCAGAGCCGGAATCATTGAATAGAGAGCCACTTGAGAATATTTGATGCTCAACAATCAAGCATATGAAGATACTCCTGACTGTTCTTTCCATTTCTATCTTGACTCTTTCTGCGTCATCACAAAAAACAAATCCGAACTATGATGCTGAGCTGGCAACCAAATTAGGTGCAGATGAATACGGCATGAAGCAATTCGTTCTGGTCATGCTGAAAACTGGCGTAAACTTATCGACTGATAAGGCACTGCGAGATAGCTGTTTTACAGGCCACATGAATAATATTTCTCGACTAGTTGTAGAAAAGAAACTGATAGTAGCAGGCCCCTTAGTTAAGAATGACAAAGAGTACCGCGGGATTTTTATTCTGGATGTAAAATCCATGGAAGAAGCTGCCGACTTAATGCAAACAGACCCGGCCATAAGTGCTGATTTTCTGAAGCCGGAATTTTACCAATGGTACGGCTCTGCAGCCCTATCCGAATACCTTGAAGCATCGGATAAGGTGTGGAAACTTGGTTTTTAGTAATTAATTGATTCTTGCTAACAAATGCTCTTTCTCTGCCTGATTGTCGGTCAAAGCAATCGCTCGCTCAATGGCCGACCTTCCGGTTTCGTCTTCTCCCAACTCCAATAGAAGGTCACCTTTGATGGCATGTAGTAGGTAGTATCTACTCATTTGTTCGTCCTTTTCCAGAATGGCAATTTCCCGCAGCGCCTCCTCTGAAGATCTGGCCTTTGCCAGTGCCACCGCACGATTCAATCGCACCACCGGAGAAGGACTAATCCTGAGTAATGTATCGTACATGCCAAGGATTTCATTCCATTGAGTATCTGCATACGTTTTGGCTACACAATGCATTCCACTAATGGTAGCCTGCACATAAAATTCGTTGAGAAATGAACCGGATGTAGCTCGCTCCTGTGCAGCAATGCCAGCTTGAATTTTTCCTTGATCCCACTTGCTCCTGTCCTGATTCTCAAGTGTTACGAGCTTTCCCTGAGTATCCACTCTGGAATCGAATCGAGAAGAGTGAAAGAGCATTAGTGCCAATAGCGAATGACACATGGAAATATTGGTGCGTTCGTTCTCAGTGAGAATCGTCACCAGCCGTATGGCTTCTTGGCACATATCTTTTTTTAGCAACTCTTCCCCCTCCGTTGTTTTATAGCCCTCATTGAAAAGTAAATAAATCACATGGAGCACCGTCCTTAATCGACTCTTGATCTCGGCTTGGGATGGCAGCACGAGTTGGATTCCCTCCTCCTGAAATTTCTTCTTGGCTCTGGTATAGGATTTCGCTACGGTCTCCTCTTTCTTCAGTAGTCCACGACTAATTTCCCGAATGGAAAGCCCTCCCAAAATTTTGAGCGTGAGAATGATTTGATACTCGGTACTCAGGGCCGGATGGCAACAAGCAAACATCATTTTCACCATATCATCTTGAATAGATTCTAAATCTAGATCCTGTGTTTCCACAGGTCGGTCAGGAATGTGATCTGAGTTATCTACACGAGAAGTTTTCCTGAACTGATCGATCATTTTATTAGAAGCGACCGTCACAATCCAGCCAGAGGGGTTCTTCGGGATTTGGGCATACGGCCAGGTCTGCATCGCCTTATAGAGTGCCTCCTGAACAGCATCCTCGGCAAGATCAAGATGCTGGGAGCCAAACTTTGCTGTCAGGTAAGAAACCGCCTTGCCGTATTCCTCTCGGAAATAGTGATCTACCAGCTTGGTGACTTGCTCAGACATTGATGTAAAATAAAAAAGCCCAACTGAATCAGTCGGGCTTTTGAGTTTATCGCAAATTACCCCGGCATATCAGCCACTGGTCGCACTTCAATGTGTCCGTCCATTTCAAGGATGGGGCATCCCTTCGTGAGTTCAACGGCGTGTTTCATGTCCTTTGCTGGTAGAATCACGTATCCGCCAACTACTTCAGCACCTTCTGCAAACGGTCCGTTGGACACTACAGCGCTCTTTCCGGCGACCTGCATTCCTTCCGCTTCCAGAGGAAAACCCTCTGCCTTCACTGATTGCATCCAGACACCCCATTTTTCCATGTGGGCCTGAAATTCCTCTGGAGATAGTTTACCGTATTCCTCGTCTCCACCTCTGAATAAGTATAAAAACTGTTTCATAATTGTTGTTTTTTCTTGATGACGTACTGTTCTCAGAAAAATGGACAATCAGAAAATTTAATTCTGATGAACATGCACATCCATTTGAGGGAAAGGAATGCTGAGTCCTTTTTCTGCAAACGCTTTGTACACGTTTTCTTTCATATCGAAATGTACCCCCCAGTAATCGTCGCGATTTACCCACACCCGAATGACGAAATTTACAGAACTATCCGCCAACTCGGATAGTGCGATAAAGGGTTCGGGATCATTGTGAATCCGAGAATCATTTTTGATCAAGTCCATCAGCACTTGGCGAGCAAGTTCAGCTTTATCGCCATACGCCACCCCGAAAACCAGATCAACCCTTCGTCTGTCTTCGGTAGTATAATTCACAATGGATGAATTGGCTAGTTGGCCATTGGGGATGATGATGGTCACGTTATCAGGTGTTTTCAGGAACGTATTGAAAATCTGAATTTCGTGTACAGTACCTGAATGTCCCGCCGCGTCAATAAAGTCGCCCACTTTTAGCGGTTTAAGAATGAGAATGATAACTCCCCCTGCAAAATTCTGGAGGGTTCCCTGCAAGGCAAGGCCTACCGCTAAACCAGCAGCACCAAGAATGGCTACAAAGCTTGTGACTTCTATGCCTACCATACCAATGACGGTGATGACCAACATCACCTTGAGAGCAGCTCCGATGAGTGAACTGAGAAAAGGAACGAGTGAAGGATCTGCCCCTCGTTTGGTCATCACTTTCCTGAAGGTTTTAGTGATGACATTCACTGTGATCAAACCCACAACGAGCACCACAATGGCCAGCACCACCTGAGGGCCGTATTTCCAGAGAATTTCGATTGCCTTTTGAGAAATGTTTACAACGTCTTCTTGCATTACTTTTTATTTAAGATGTGATAAGGTTTCAAATTATTCAATGAAAACCGCACATCAAAGCTTCAGGCTAATCTTTCCAAAAGATTTCGATTGGCTCAGTCCCGTTTAATAGAAGTGTGGTTTGGTCTGCTCCTTCCGGTCTCTTCACCACCACTTTAGATTTTGAGCGGATAATTTCCTTTTTTATGACTTTCCAGCCATTCATTTTGTGATAGGCAAGTGATCTGATTTTTTCATCAGTTTCTGATTTGATCCTGAAAGCAATTCTGGACTTTTCAGTGTTCATCACTTCTTTTTCGCTAATTTCCTTTCCGCTCATAAGCTGCAAGAGCTTGTACCCCGAAGGTATTCCATAGCCAAGGTAATTATTGGGATACGAGTAGAGGCTGCCTGACCGAATGATCAAATTTTTAATTTCATTGCTTGTCAAGGTGGAATCAAGTTCTAAAAGACAAGCCGCCAAACCCGTGATCACAGGAGCCGAAAATGAAGTTCCGGTGGTCGAAAAGCATGAAATTTCGGGTTTCACATAGTCAAGGGTAGCTGGCCCCTTGGAGCTGTATTTCATTTCTTCATTCAGGTTCAATTTACTTGCTCCTACTGACAGTACATTCTTCGAA
The DNA here is from genome assembly GCA_964406435.1 of uncultured Roseivirgaceae bacterium. Taxonomy (GTDB): domain Bacteria; phylum Bacteroidota; class Bacteroidia; order Cytophagales; family Cyclobacteriaceae; genus JAAEPI01. The sequence goes on from CAYORY010000155.1 coordinate 4,522, forward strand.
TCGGCGGGCGCACTGAGGGTCTGCCAGCGTGTATCCCCATCATTTCCTGCTGAGATGATCACTAACACGTCGTGCCAGGCCAGTAGCGAATCCATAGCGCTGGTAATCCAAGTTGACCGGCCGTCGATTTGCTCTGGTCTGTAATTCTCACTACGCCGGGAGTATCCGTTGGTGTAGCCTAACGAAATATTTACGATTCGCACACCCTGATCAATCATCTCGGCAAGCGCCTGAATTAAAAACTCCTCTTCTTCCCTTCGTTCATACACCTGCTGATCGGTTCGAGCGAGGTAGTATTCGGCCTCAGTGGCCA
>CAYORY010000156.1:0-4833 GCA_964406435.1 uncultured Roseivirgaceae bacterium
TTTGGGTATTTGTGGGGACGGCCATTTTGTGGGTGTCAAGATCATTGATTCAAAAGTTCATTCCAGCCATTGATGATACCATCATTGCCATGATAAGTGGCGTCCTGCTTTTTATCCTTCCTGCCTCCAACGGCAAAAAATTATTGGAGTGGAGTGATTGTGTAAAACTGCCCTGGGATATTATTTTATTGTTTGGCGGTGGACTGGCACTGGCCAAAGGATTCAGCGAAACCGGGCTGGCAAGTTGGATTGCTTCCCAACTTACACAAATGCAGGGACTCTCGTTGATTGTGTTGATACTTGTACTGGTAGCGGCGGTCAATTTTCTCACCGAGATCACTTCCAATCTTGCGACTACCGCCATGCTTCTTCCGGTGTTGGCTCCCATGGCGATGGCGTTTGACTTGCATCCTTACATGATCATGGTGTCAGTGACTATTTCTGCATCATGCGCCTTCATGCTTCCGGTGGCCACTCCGCCCAATGCCGTCGTTTTCGGCTCGGGCTACCTTAGAATACCTGATATGATGCGAGCAGGCATTTTCATGAATATGATATCCATTGTCATCGTCACTCTGGTGACCTACTACTTGCTCCCACTGGCATGGGATTTCGACATGTCCGTATTTCCCGTAAGCTTTAAGTAGCCGTTCGCGGTTTAGTCCACTTTCCTGAAATGAGGAAGTATCTAAAAACCATCACCACAAAATTAACCGGAACTTCAAGTAAGTAGTGGACGTAGAGTCGAACAAATCACTAACTTAGGCTCACCAAATCATCGATTGCAATTAACCAAGCTACCTACCAGGTGATTAAAGCTATTTTACGCAGTATTCTATTGACCATTCGCCAGGTTTTCCTGACAGAATCCGTCATTGCTTCTGTCATTGTGATGAATTCCCTGCTTTTGTTTGTCATGGGTTTTCAGGAACTGCGAAATGAAAATCTTTTGGATTTCATTGATCATGCCTTCACCCTGTTCTTTGTTTTTGAAGTACTATTTAAGGTCAATGACAAAGGCTGGAATGGGTACATATCCACAGCCGGCAATAGGTTTGATTTCTTTTTGGTTTTGATTTCATTGCCATCTCTGGTCACGATTTTCGTGTCGCTCCCTGATTTGTCTTATTTATTGGCTTTCAGGTTGTTACGGGTGATTCGAATCCTTAGATTCATGCGATTCATCCCAAATCTGAGCAATATGATTGCAGGAATTAGGCGTGCGTTTAAGGCGTCTGTTTTCGTGATCCTGGCATTATTTATCTATAATGTTTTGCTCGCGATTTTGTCCAGCTACATCTATCAGGATTTGGCTCCTCAGTTTTTCGGAAATCCGTTTTTGTCCCTCTATTCTATCTTCCGAATATTTACAGTGGAAGGGTGGCACGAAATACCGGAAGCCATAGCGGCCAACTCCGACGCATCTGCTATTGTCATAGGTTTCTCCCGGTTTTATTTTTTGCTGATCGTTCTCTCAGGAGGCATTCTTGGCTTTTCCATGGTCAATGCCATTTTCGTCGATGAGATGACCATGGATAACAATAAGGACTTGGAGAGGAAAATTGACGAGTTAAATACGAAGATCGAACAGCTTCTAAAAAAGGAATGAAGCACTACTTCCGGTAGGTCTCGGGTTCTCTTTTGGTGTACATGATTTCAAACTCACGAATGTTCCCTTTGCTATCAAAGGAGGTCGGGTAGACAATGACTTTTTGTTCGTGATAGGTGTTGATGTAGATTTTGCGATTTCCCATGGTGTCGCGCTTGCAGGTCACCGACACTCCTTTTTCTCTATCATGGTCATCCAAGACCATAGTGATGCAGCCATAGCCATCTTCCTTCACAATATAATGAGCGCATTTTAGCTGTCCGTCCTGCACATATTCCCTGGTGAAATTCCCACTAAATTCTTGACCGAATGCCAGAGTGGAAGTGAGAATGAAGGAGACTAGAAAGAAATGAATTTTAATGAATTGGTTCGGCACTCTTTAGCTGGTATTTTGGTTTCCAATTTAGCACCAAGTTCATTAATCAAAACGTTCAATGCCCATCCCTTCCCATCTTAAGTTATTAGTTCCTGAAAGCGATCTGCCACGAGTGGTGATTATCGGCGGAGGTTTTGCGGGACTAAATCTGGCCAAGTCCTTAAGGAAAGCACCTGTGCAGGTAGTCATGCTGGATCGCAATAATTTCCACACGTTCCAACCACTGCTGTATCAAGTAGCCACCGCAGGACTAGAGCCGGATTCCATCGCAGGGCCATTAAGAAAAACTTTCAAAGACCACAAGAATTTTGTCTTCCGAATGGTGAAGGTCACCGGCTTAGATTTGGATGCTAAAGAAGTAATTACAAAGGTGGGGAAGTTAGGCTATGATTATCTAGTCATAGCCAATGGCTCAGTGACCAATTATTTCGGTCAGGAAAATTTCAGGGATCGGGTGCTACCGCTAAAGCGCGTGGTGCATTCACTGGATGTGAGGAGTCATTTGCTCCAGACGTTTGAGCAGGCAGAATTGGTGGAAGACGAACAGATTTTGGATAGAATGATGAACGTGGTGATTGTGGGGGGAGGACCTACGGGTGTGGAGATGGCAGGCTCGATTGCCGAGCTCAGGAGTCATGTGTTGCCAAAGGATTTTCCCGACCTAGACTTTAGTCGAATGAAGATATTCTTGCTGGAAGGTTCTGGGCGGCTACTCAATGGCATGTCAGATTCGTCGGATCGAGATGCGCGGCGCTACCTCCAGAAAATGGGTGTGGACGTGAAGCTGAACACCCTAGTGCGAGGCTATGAGAAAGGCAAGGTGCAAATAGGTGACGAATATATAGAAACTGATACTGTCATCTGGGCAGCAGGGGTGAAGGGAAGAATACTAGCCGGCGTGCCAGAGTCAGTGGTGGTGAGAGATCGAATAGAGGTGAATGAATATAATGAGGTAAAAGGGGTGCCGGATGTATTTGCGATAGGGGATGTGGCCTGGATGCCTACTGAAGAAAACCCAAAGGGCCACCCGATGCTTGCCCCGGTGGCCATCCAGCAAGGGCAACACCTTGGAAAGAATATTTCTAGAAAGTTGAGCGGGAAGGGGATGATAAAATTCCACTATTTCGACAAGGGTACCATGGCGACCATCGGTCGGAATCGGGCAGTGGTGGATTTGCCAGGGGGCTTACATTTTAATGGGTTCTTCGCTTGGGTGATTTGGATGCTCATTCATATTCTTTACTTAATCGGTTTTAGAAACCGCCTAATCACTATCAACAACTGGATATGGAGCTATTTCACCTACGACAAGGGCACAAGGTTGATTATTCGGAAGTTTGATTTTAGCTCAAAGTTCAGAGGAGCAGAGAGGGTGGAAGAGTAGAAGTAGTATTAGGTGTTAGGTGTTAGGGGTGTTAGGTGTTAGGATTTGGGTACTTGGTAAGTAACTAATACCCAATACCTAAATAACCAGCAACCATTCCCAATTCCCAATCACTCTTTTTTGTCCTCAGGTTTTGGTTCGGTCTTAGATTTTGGCTTGTCGGATTTTTGCTGAATAGCCTTGGCTTCAGCTTTTATTTCTTCGGCAGTTTTTCCCTTAAGGTAATCAGGGAGCTCCATGCCGGCCATATTAAACATCTCCTGAAGGGGGGGCACAGACTTATAAAGCCCCGAGATGAAGTTGGCCGTGGAGGTTTTGTCATTGGCACCATTGCCTCCGTCCCACACAGTTACTTTATCTATCTTGATGTTCTTAATTGCCTCCGTTTGAAGCCGAATAAGTTCGTCCATTTTGTCAGCAATAATCAGGAGTACAGCGTCTCTTGAGTTTTCTCCTGCGGCTGCCACCAGTTGCTTGAATCCATCGGCTCGCTTTGTCAACACTTCAAAAATACCTTTTGCTTCGGCTTGTTTCTTGAAGAGAATCGCATCGGCTTCCCCTTTTGCTTTTCTTCGAATCATTTCGGCTTCAGCTTCTGCCGCTATTTCCACTTTCTCTTTATCTATTCGGGCAGGTATTACAATGTCCGCTGTTTGAGAGGCTTGATCTCTTGAGGCTCTGGCATTTTCGGCTTCTTGCTCTGCTGCATAAGCTTCTTCGAGTGCTTTGGCCGATTGTACTTTTTCTGCGGCTGTTGCTATTTTTTGTGCCTCGGCTTCTTTTTCTCTTCGCGCCGCATCCGACATAGCGATAGTGATCTTTGCCTTGTTCTCACCCTCTACAGCCATCGCATTGGCTGAAGCCACCTTCACACGCTGATCTTGATGTGCATTTGCTTCTCCGATGGAGCCATCTCTATCCATTTCTGCCACACTTTTTCTTGCATCATTGATGGCTTTGGCAGCTGCTTCCTTACCAAGCGCCTCGATATATCCCGATTCGTCCTTGATGTCGGTTACGTTCACGTTGATGAGCTTCAAGCCGATTTTTTTCAATTCCGCTTCCACATTGGAGGCCACATTCGCCAGGAATTTATCGCGGTTACTATTGATTTCTTCTATGTCCATAGTAGCCACCACTAATCGTAGCTGACCAAAAATGATATCTTTGGCCAGATCATGGATGCTGGCTTGAGACTGGCCCAAAAGTCTTTCTGCAGCATTTGTCATTACTCCTTCTTCAGTAGAAATTCCGACTGTGAATCTGGATGGAACATCGACACGGATATTCTGACGACTCAGCGCATTAGTCAAGCCTACTTCGATGGAAATTGGTGTAAGGTCCAAGAATGCATAATCCTGAATGATGGGCCAAATGAAAGCTGCTCCCCCGTGGATGCATCGGGCTGAACGACCCATATCGTCGGCACCTTACCCGACTTTACCATAAATCACCAGAATTCGA
>CAYORY010000157.1:0-4808 GCA_964406435.1 uncultured Roseivirgaceae bacterium
CACGCTCCACCGGCCGAACATCATACTGTATATCTCGCTCGAAAGCAGGCTTCAGTCCTTTCAATTCGAAGCGAGTGTCTCGCAATTGCAGTTGCTCTGGAAACTCTTCGAGAATGTCCAAGTTCATTATGAAATTGGCTTTCCCCATTATGCGAAGAATGACAGGGTTTTCATCTCCATTGGAAAGTTTGGCTTCCATTATTCGCTCACCAGAAACCAATTGTTTGTTTCCAAAAAGAGTGACAATATCTACGATCGTCAGTAGAACAATAACTGACAATCCGATCTTTCCTATTGGGATGAAAATGGGATATGGAAAACCCAAACAGAATAAAAAGACAATTAAGATAGATAACCTTAAAAGCCTGTAATCCAGATAGATGTTGCCAACTATTTTATCTAGGAATTTCAATCTGCTCTATTATTTCTTTGATTACTGTTTCGGCAGTCTTCCCTTCCATCTCACGCTCAGGAGTGAGTACAACTCTGTGAGCCAAGACAGGATAAGTTACTTCCCTGATATCCTCAGGCGTGATGAAGTCCCTACCTCTCATAGCGGCAAGTGCTTTTGAGGCATTTAAGATTCCGATGGAAGCCCTAGGAGATGCCCCCAGATAAAGATCAGGGTTGCTTCGGGTATTCTCCACCAACTGAACGATGTATCGAATGAGATTGGCCTCTGCCCTGATCTCTGTCACCTGCTTTCTAAACGATTTCAGTTCTTCCCTGGAAATGATCTTCTGAACGTCCTCAAGATTTGAAGAAATTCTATTTGAAGAAACCCCATCTAAAATCTTGATCTCGTCTTCAAGCGTAGGGTAATCCACATTTATTTTGAAGATAAAGCGATCAAGCTGTGCCTCCGGGAGCTTGTAAGTACCCTCGTGCTCCACTGGGTTCTGTGTAGCCAGGACAATGAACGGAAATCCAAGCTCATATCGAGTGCCATCCAAAGTAACTTGTCTTTCTTCCATGCTCTCAAACAGAGCAGCCTGAGTTTTGGCAGGTGCTCGGTTGATCTCATCTATAAGAATCACATTTCCAAAAATTGGCCCTTTCTTGAATTCAAATTCAGCATTCTTAGGATTGAAAATATTGGTGCCTGTCACATCCGATGGCATCAGGTCGGGGGTAAATTGAATTCTGGAGAAATCCGCATCCAGCACCCTAGATATCAGCTTTGCAGTGAATGTTTTCGCCACCCCTGGTACACCTTCAATGAGCACATGGCCATCGGCAAGAATACCGGCTATCACCAATTCCACAAGATGGTGCTGCCCTACCAGCTTCTTGCCAATCTCCTCTTTCAAGGAATTCATTTTATTGGCCAGCAGACTTAGGTCCAGGCGGTTTTCGAAGGTTTCCTCCTCTCTTGGGTCTTCGTTCATTTTTCTTTGGTCTTAAATAGTTGCACTAATCGATTAAACTTCAAAAACTCTTCTTCGCTCACTTCCGATTTGTCTTTGTAAGCAAAGTAAAGCGTAAATAGTTGCCTAATATCTTTCTCCTTAATCTCAGCTTTTGCTGAAAGTCGTTGATAAAAATGGTCGTTGATTTCTGCCGTATTCATCTGATAGTCAGATCGCACCTTCTCCATCAAGAATTTCATTTTCTTCCTAACCATTTCCCGATGATCCTTTCTAATCAGGTAGAGCTGACTGATAGACTCAGAAAACTTAAGGCTAATATTTTGAACAGGTTCAATGACAGGAATGGGCCGCTGCTGTCTTTTGATTTCGAACAAAAAGAAAACAAGCACAGAGACAAGCAAAACGTAAAGTGCCCATTTCAAAGATTCCTGAGAATGAATAAAACTCAACAATCCGGGCGTGTCCTCATAGTTCACCCGAAAAGACCAATTACCGGAAGCCCAGTAGGTTTCTACATTTGGTAAAGTGGTGATAAGATTGGCGCTCAACTCAGAATTGGTTTTGAGGATGGTGTAGTTACTAAATACATGCGGCATGGTCACCAGTGTGAGCTTTCCTTTGCCTACTTCCAACTGAACACCTACAATATTCCCCTCTTTGTTTGTCCCGATCACCTTGGCAGAATCCGGAAACTCTTCGATATAGGTAAAAGAACTCAGCGGCTTCAAGTCCACCCATTCATCTTCCTGAAAGCTAACCGTAAATTTTTCTTGTTCAAACACAGGATTTTCTTCATTATCCATGGAATCAATGGCATAGGCGAATCCCAGCGAAATCCCCAGCTCGTCAGTTAAAAATTCCGTGGTATAATTTGCCGCTATCAGCGCATCGTTTCCTTGAAAGACATGGAGCAGCAGTGCGCGTGTGTCAAGCTCGTTGATTCTGAAATTTTCATCCAAAGCAAAGAAATTGAACTGCTCCAAGGTCTCATCCTCCATGTCGTAGAGGTAACTGGTCGTATCGTAATAAAGACCGGAGTATTCGTATTGATCAAAAATTTCACTGGAAGCAGACTTCACTTTATTGCCAGGAAAGAAATTGTCAATTTGCTTCCCGAACACATAGGCGCCATAAGGATGCTTATCGAAACGATCATAGGTTTCTTGCCATCTAAATGGTTTTGGCTGGGCCGAATTATGAATCGCCAGAATAGAAATCAGCACGACAATACCCCCTATAATGAAAATAGCCGTCCTATTCATTCGCTCTCTTTTTTATTGATTCTACGCCTGTGTTCAGATGGTTGAATGCTCGCTCAGAAGCATCAAATTCCCCGTACCAAACGTATTCATACACTCGCAAAACTGACCGAAAATCACCTTGCTGCTGCTCAGGCATTTCGGACAAGTAATCGTAATTGGTCTTTTCGATTTGCCAGTCGATTTGCTTGGCTACCTGCAGCACTTTGAGTGCTTTCAAGAAACTGTACCGAATAGCCGCCCTGAAGTCACCAGCAGCAAGGGCATTCTGAATAAGGGCATCAAAATCTTCGTTGGCCAGTTGCTCCCCAGATCGGATGTGGATCAATGGGTCAAGGTCCTTTTTGTCTCGAGGAGCAGACCGTCCAAACGTCGTGTTCTTGAGAATAACCCAAATCAATAATGCCACCAGTCCGATAACGATCACATACCCAATGACATTACTGAATAGCCAAATGACAGCCCTAGCGATGGAATTAATTAACCGAGCTAGATAATTTTTTGGCGGTGGAATCTCTCTCGCATAATCAAAATTCTTGCTGGCATTCAGCCTTTCAATTTCAGTTTGATCATAACCTCTTTTCCCCACCTTATCATCGGATTGACTCAGGATCAAAAGTGGAAAAAACAATGCGGATATCAGAAAGACTCGCTTAATCAATGGCATATCTATTAGCTACCCTGCGAGGATAAATGATGAAATACCAGACGATGAAAACGGCCGAACCGAGTATGATTCCACCTCTGATAAAGTCAGGGAATTCAGTATGCCTGGTCACAAAACCTTCCAAAAAACCAGCAAAGATGAAAAGAGGCACAAGTCCAATACTGATTTTCACGGCATCCTTTGCGCCTTTAATTAGGGAGTACTTGCGAGGATAGGTGCCAGGAAAAAGCAAGGAATTTCCCAGTGTTATCCCGGCAGCACCCGCGATGACTATTGAAGAAATCTCGATCGTTCCATGAATCCAAATGGTCAGAAAAGATTCCCAAAACAGCCCCTTCGTCACAAAGAAATATTGAAAGGCCCCAACCATGACTCCATTGACAAACAGGAAGTAGTAGGTGCCAAATGAGAACAAAATTCCTGCTACGAATGTCCAACATGCAACTCGCACATTGTTCATGGTGATACCGACAAACATCGACTGAGAATCTGAATCTTTATAAACCCCCATTGGGTCGCCTCTTTCAATATTCCTTAAGGTCATGTCCACGTAATCATCACCTAGTACGACCCTCGGGAAGGACTCGTCGTAGTGCGTGGACACTGCCCCGATGGCGAGACAAACGGCGAAAAACAAAAATGCATAAAGAAGTTTTAAGCGATGTTTGAATAGGACAAGTGGCACTTCGTATTTCCAAAACGTACCAAACCGATCCAGCTTCTCGCGCTTAGCTTCCGAGAGTTTTTGGAAAATTCCTCGTGCCAGAGAGTTCAAATACTTAGTGGAGACACTATCCTTGTAGTGTGTTCGGGCATACGAAAGATCATCAGTGAGTTCTACAAAAAGATCTGCGGATTCATCAGGAGAGAGGTCACTATTTTTATCAAGAATTTGCTCGACCTTTCGCCACTTTTGTTCATTTTGACTCAGAAAAGATGCTTCTCTCATTGCTTGGGTTTGAGCACGGAATATTAGCTAGAATATGGGGCTTTTGAAAGTACATACAGCGCAAAATGTTTTATTGGAATTTCCTGTTGGAAATATCGGTCAAAGAATACTAGCCGCATTCCTTGATCTGGTCGTATGCGGCCTCTACGTGTTCATAGCCCGGTGGATTTTTCTAGGCCTAGCCGGGATCGAACTTTTCAATGACAACCCTACACTCCTGTTCTATGCAGTGATCGTGCTGCCAGTCTTGCTCTACCTACCTTTCATTGAGTATTTATGGAATGGTAAGACAATTGGGAAAGCCGCGCTAAAGCTTCAAGTTATCCGAGCGGACGGGAGTGCTCCTTCACTGGGAGACATTATTCTTAGATGGCTCGTGCGCACCGTTGATGTCAAACTCGGTTTCTTGCTGATTTTCTTTGTACCGCGAGTACCGTCTTCCGAGTCAGAGTCAATGTTCATGGCCTGGGTGGCCATACTTACCATACTTCCACTGCCCATCGTCGGCATCATTTCCATGGCGACCTCTCCTATCGGTCAGAGGTTGGGTGATAGATTGGCCA
>CAYORY010000158.1:0-4751 GCA_964406435.1 uncultured Roseivirgaceae bacterium
AAATCTGTTTGGGTGAACTTCGCTCATCGGGCAAAAAAACCATTTTCTTTGGAATCGATGAAGATAGCTCAAGTTTGTCCATATGATTTCAGCAGGTACGGGGGGGTGAAAACACATATTCTCCAACTGAGTGATGCGCTTAGAAATCTCGGTCATGAAGTGCACATCATTGCTCCAAATGGGGCTGAGAACGTGCCACTGCCGCATTTTCACCCTTTTGGAAAGAACTTCAACATCCCTTTTTTAGGTACTAAGATTGACATCAATGCCGCAGTGGGTTCGGAATATCGGCGATTAAAAAAATTTCTAAGGGATGAAAATTTCGATTTGATACATTTTCATACCATTTGGAATCCTCTTTTGCCATTTCAAATTTTATTTCTGAGCACCTCCAGGCGAATCGCCACCTTTCATGACACACCTAAAAACAACCTGATCGGGAGGTTTCTGGGCAGATACATCATGCCACTTATGGCTCGACTGATTTTCATGAGATTAGATGGAATCATTTCTGTCTCGGAGAGCCAGGCTCGGTTTATCAATAGATTCAGCGCCCGTAAAATCACCATTATCCCAAATGGAATCTCTGTGCCAGCCATGGACAAAGAGGAAAAAAGATCTACCAATCAAATGCTGTTCGTTGGACGTCTTGAGCCTAGAAAAGGGGTGCTATCCGCTCTCAAAGCATTTAAATCTGTCCAGAAGGCTTACCCGAACTTGGAGCTGAAAATTGTGGGAGAGGGTGATTTGATGCCTGTCGCTAAAGACTTTGCCGAGGCTAATAGTCTGAGAAACGTGGAGTTTCTTGGTAAAGTCAATGATTCTGAAAAATGGAAGCTGTACCAAACCGCTCAGGTATACCTGGCATCTGCGGAGTATGGCGAAAGTTTCGGGATTGTTCTTGTAGAAGCAATGTCCATGGGCGCACTGCTTTGTGGATTTGCCAACGAGGGGTACAAGAATGTACTGAGCCCAATGCAACTTGAATATTTTGCCGAACCAGTGGATGTCCAGGGCTTGGGAGACCACCTTTTAAAGCTCCTTCACCTAAATGCTGACGAACACATGGCCTTGCGATTGGAAGGAAAGAGAATTGCTGAAAAATATAATTGGGGAGTATTGGTGGAGAGCGTGCTTGAGGTGTACCAAGAAAACAGGTAGACCATAATTATACTCTACCTTTGAGGCTCCAAAATCGAATAGAGGGGGATGAATCTAATCATTGCTTTAATTAAGAAAAACCTGTGGCAGTATGTCATAGGCACGATGTTCAGCATGGCAGCAGGCACATGTGGAGCACTGGTTATTAAACAAATTCACGGAGCTCTGAATGGAGGACTTGACGGGAAGACCTTCATTATTGAATTTGGCCTTTATCTGGCCGGATCTGTAGGTCTGGGGCTTATTGGCTCTCAGATATTGACAAAGGTTTCGGCAAAAAACCTTAAGGAACTTACCATCTCTCTTTCTAAAAAAATACTCCGTGCGCCCTATCAGAAAATAGAGATTGAGCAAGACAAAATAATTCCCATTTTGACGACTGATCTTGCCCGAATAGGAAGCACCGCGGGTCAGATGCCAGATCTTATTACAAGTACTTTCATTCTACTGGGGTGCTTCATTTATATGCTCACCCTTTCATTGCCCATGACTCTCATCGGTATAGGGATATTCTTGGTGAACATGCTCATGATCACGTTTCTACTGCCGATGCTCAGAAACCACGAAACCGATGACAAAGACCTACGCTATCGGCTCTTCAGGCAACTGAAAGCCATGGTGAGTGGCCTTAAAGAACTGAGTTTTAAGAAAAAACTAAGACAATCCTATGTCAATGTTTTGATCGCAAAAACCATCGATCAGCGAAGTACTCTGCAGGTCAAAAACACCTTCTTAATCAACTCCTTCGGTAAATTAGAAAACCTCATGGTGATGATAGCCCTTGCCGTGGCAGTGGCTTATGCTCAAGGCACTGAGATGATGGCCTCAGGCAAGTTTGTGGAGTTCCTTGCCATTGCCATATTTCTGGTGACACCTATGCGCAAGGTGAATGGATTCCTGCGAGTGATCCATCGCACGACCATGTCTATCAATCAAATAGAGGCACTAGGCGTCCAACTGAGTGGATTCCAACCCAAATCCAACAAACGAATACCAACTGAGGACTGGACGTCCAGAGATCCGATTATCTCTTTTCGAGAGATTACCCATGCCTACGAAAGCGAGGAAGAGCATGAATCCTTTGATATGGGGCCTATTTCCTTTGACGTATACGAAAACGAGACGGTCTTTATCATTGGAGGAAATGGCAGTGGCAAGACGACATTGATTAAGCTGCTGACCGGCCTTTATTCGCCAATGTCAGGCACTTTGATCTACAAGAACCACCCCATCACAGAAGAGTATTTGGATAATTACCAAAACACGATATCCCCATTGTTCTCGGATGATTTTGTATTCGATATACTCTATCATATCGATGATGATCTTCTGGAAAAACAGGGGCAGGAATACCTTGACTACCTGGAGCTGTCCAATAAGGTGAAAATTTTGAATCAAAAGTACACGACCACTAATCTGTCTTTCGGACAGAAAAAACGGTTAAACCTGGTAACGGGACTTTTGGAGAACAAAGACATCTATGTCTTTGATGAGTGGGCGGCCAATCAGGATCCCTATTTCAAGACGAAGTTTTATGAGGAGATACTCCCCCGGCTGAAGAAGGCCGGTAAGACGATTTTTGTGATTTCGCATGACGACTATTATTTCCCGATGGCCGACAGGAAAATAAAACTTCGGGACGGGAAAAAGGTGGATTTGCCTGAATCAGAACTTATTGGTTCCAATTAGCAGATCCTTGGTTGACGATCAGTCGACCCGTGTTTGCATTTCTTATTGCAAGTCCTGAAGCTGCGTTTCCCGTCCAAGTACCCGAAAGTGTGCCCCCCAATAACTCCGCCCTCAGCACAAGGTCATAAACGGCATCTTCCGGTTGCTCCAATAGCTCGTCGAGCCCCTGAGCCAAAAAGAAAAGCTCAAAACTCATGAACAAATAGTCTTCTGTACATACAATTAGATCATGCCCGCTGGATTCGATCTGCCGAAACGCTGATACTACCTGGTCCGCACTGATGGTGTCCATAGCCACACAAATGACCTGCGCTGGTGCACCTAAGAGAAAGCTATTGATAGCTTCATTACTATTTTTTGAAGGATTCCCCTTTTCGAGGCGCGCATAACAGATTCCTTCGCCCATTTCTGATGGGGAATCAACCAAATGCACTACTGATACTTTTGCCCATCCTTGACATTCACTCATAGTAAAAGTGGCCGATCTTAATCGATCGGTTCTCTCCTTTATGGCTCGCGCGGCTCTGTCCTTGATCCTTCTTCTATGAGCCAGAATATACGGCGCTACAGATGTTTCTTTCATGATTGCCTCGAATTCAAGATGTGCTTGTAAACATGCATCGAAGGCTCACAGAGAGCTGCTATTTTCGCCAATTGCTCCTCAGTGATTTCCTTTTTGGCCAACTTGGCTCCAGCCGGACTCGAATTGACCCTGCCAATCCTAAGTCTGCCACCGAAGATAGCTTGATAATCACGTTCCCATTCTTCCAATTTATCCAAAACCCCCACGAGTGCAAATCGGTCTAAATTGGCAGAAGCATCACGAATCCCTTGCTCCAGTGGAATGTCTGGGAATTCGGAAAAATACCGTACGTACATTTCCCCTGAAGCCGCCGCTCTGGAGGTTTTCAGGAAATCATCGAGGGCTTGATCTTGCTTAAAATGCTCCGAATCCTTGTGCGTATTGTACAAGAAATGGGAAATAAAACGATCGATAGGATTGCGAAGGATGGTGACAAATTTCCACTCTTCTCCAAAAAAATCGAGAGTACTCTTACGGCAGGGATAATGTCCCATGACCAGCCCCACCTGTGCATCGCTCAAAAAATATCGGAGGACATTTTCACGATACGCATGCAAATTGTTCTTACTGTTTTGGTCGGGTACCAGAGCTCCTCTAAGCGATGGTGCCGCTTTGATCCTTACCGATTCCAAAGGAGAATTGAATACACTCTGAATTCCTGATTTTATAGACTGCCCCCCGCATTTTGGTACATGCACGAAGCAAATTCGATCCTTGGTACGTGGCTTGAATATATTCATTCGTTCTTCCAGTGAGTATAGGCTTGGGCAAAACCGTTTTGAATGTCGAACTGGCAGTCTATTGGTTTTTCAGCATCCAAAATAGACCAATCATCAGCAATAAGTTCCACCACTTTCCAGGGTGGGTATTGCCAAAAGCTTTGTCCTATCCGTCTAATGAGCAAATCTATGATGGCGGTGATAATTTGGAATAATCTGGCAGGCATGGTCAGTACGATGGTTTTCTTACCTGAGACTTTCTTCAAGGCATAAGTCAAATCCTTCTGCAGGTAGTTCTCTCCGTCCCATCCATATATCATCTCTACCTTGGACTGCAAACAGTCAGAGATCTGCCGGCAGAGGTCGGACACATGCACGAAAGTCAATTTTCTTTGTGAGCTTCCCAGTTGGAGAATAACCCCGCGACTAGCCCAGAAAAAGACTGGTGCAAAAGCCGCATCGCCTGGGCCATAGACGGCTGTCGGGCGCACGATGGCAAAATCAATTCCCGAAGATCGTACGGCCTTCTCGGCTTCCAGTTTGCTTTTTCCGTAGGGAGAAATAGGAGAGTCTTTCGGATGCTGTCTGGGTCCTTTTGC
>CAYORY010000159.1:0-4745 GCA_964406435.1 uncultured Roseivirgaceae bacterium
AGCTCAATTTCATGGGGAATGAGTTTGCACAATGGGATGAATGGAGCCACCAAAAATCTTTGGATTGGCATCTCACGGATTTCGAGCCGCATAAGGGTGTGCAGCAAATGATGAAGGACTTGAATAAACTCTACTCCAAGGAAAAAGCCCTGCACGAAATCGCCTTTGGTGGTGAGGGATTTGAATGGATCGATTACAGCGATAGCACGAATACCACCCTTTCGTATCTCAGGAAGTCAGCAAAAGAGACCGTTCTGGTAGTTTTGAATTTCACCCCTTCGGTTCAGGAGAAATACAGAATTGGGGTGCCGTTCAAGAAGCCACTCAAGGAGATATTCAATACCGATCTCAAAAAGTATGGAGGAAGCGACGTGAAGAATGCAGGGGAAATATCTCCAGAGAAAATACCTTCACATGGAAAGGATCACAGCATCACTATTACTTTGCCGCCATTAGGCGTGTGCGTGTTCAAGGAAACCAAATGATGGCTTAAGGGCGATTCATCAACTATATTTTTAGGAAGTACATTTTTCAATGAAGAAAAATCAGAATAAGTATATCTGTATTCACGGGCATTTCTATCAACCACCGCGCGAAAACGCCTGGTTGGAGCAAATCGAAGTTCAAGACTCAGCCGCTCCTTTTCACGACTGGAATGAGCGAATAACTGAGGAATGCTATAGCACGAACGCCCACGCCCGCATTCTGGATAGTCAGGGCAGGATCATCGATATCTCGAATAACTACGAGCGCATCTCGTTTAACTACGGCCCCACGCTCCTCTCTTGGATGGAGCTTCACCGACCGGAGACCTATCAGGCGATTTTGGATGCGGATAAGAAGGGTCAGGAATTATTTGGCGGCCATGGACCGGCAATTGCCCAGGTGTATAACCACATCATCATGCCGCTGGCCTCACGAAAGGACAAAGAAACTCAGATCATCTGGGGTTTATATGATTTCGAGCAAAGGTTCAAAAGGAAGTCTGAGGGAATCTGGTTAGCTGAAGCAGCGGTGGATACTGAAACACTCGAATGCCTGGCTGATCACGGGGTAAAGTACACCATTCTGGCACCTAATCAGGCCAAGCGATTCAAGGGTTTGTCAGATTCTAAATGGACAGACGGCATAGAAACCAACAGGCCGTATATAGTTAAGCTTTCTGGCAATCGACAGATGGTACTCTTTTTCTATCATGGGGATATTTCTCAAGGAGTGGCCTTCAAGGGATTGTTGAATGATGGAAAAAGATTCGCTGAAGAATTGCAGACCGGACTTTCGGCGAATCCTAGTCGGCCGGAGCTTTTGCACATCGCTACAGATGGCGAATCCTATGGACATCATCATCGGCAGGGAGAAATGGCCCTTGCCTACTGCCTGCAACACATTGATGAGCATACCGATGCTCAGCTTACTAACTATGGACACTTTCTGTCGCTCGTCGAACCCGATCATGAAGTGGAAATCCATGACAATAGCAGCTGGAGCTGTGCGCATGGCGTGGAAAGATGGCGAAGTGACTGTGGCTGCCACACTGGTGGCGAGGAAGGTTGGAATCAAAAATGGAGAGCCCCTCTGCGCGAAGGGTTGGATGCGCTGAAACTAAAATTAGACGCACTCTACGAAAAAGTATTGAGCGGTTTTCATAAAAATCCATGGGAATTACGCGACAGGTTCATAGAGGTCATTTTTCAAAGTGAACTAAGGGATTACAAAACCTTCTTCAAAAAGCATCTCCCCGATATCACCGAAAAGGATCAGACATTAGTCATCCGAATGCTGGAGATGCAACGCAATGCAATGCTGATGTACACCAGCTGCGGTTGGTTTTTCAACGAGGTTTCTGGTATCGAGACACAGCAAATCCTGCAGTACGCCGACCGTGCCATACAGCTGGCAGAGCGTGAGAGTGAGTTGGATTTGCAGTCGGCTTTTGCTGAGACGCTAGCACAAGGCCAAAGTAACATTGATGAAATGGGTAGCATAAAAGATATCTATCTCCATCTCGTAAGCCCAAAGAGAATGACCCTTTCGAAAGTGGGTATGCATTATGCCGTGCATGTACTTTTTTCTGAAGATCCTGATGCACTGCAGGTGTTCAATTACACGGTAGACACGACGGATTTTCTGCGATTCAGAGGTGGGCAGCAAACCCTATGCGTAGGCCGGGTGGAAGTACGATCCAAGGTCACCCTATCGGTAAAACATCTGAGTTTTGCGGTGCTATACATTGGCAATCATCACTTGGTCGGGGGTACTTCCAATGACTATGATGAGGCTAACTTTCAGTCAATGGCTGAAAAACTCGGCTCCAATTTCAAGGAAAGTCGCATAGCCTCGGTGATCTACGACTTGGAAAAACACTTTGACCAAACACGGTTTTCGTTTTTCGATTTGATGAAGGACGAACAAACGAAAATTCTGGAAGAGGTCATTGGCAGTAATGTGGCGGATGTCACCAGCTCGATCTCCCGTATCGCAAAGCAGAATTACAGCTTGCTGATATTGATGAAAAAACAGAAGCTTTCCATCCCAAGAATCCTATGGCAAAATCATGTCAGTAAATTGGATTTAGATCTGACGGAATCCATCGAAGACTGGCAAAATAGAAAGGGTTTTGAAGAACTGATGACTGCACTTAAAGAGTTTGAAAGCTGGGAGGTGACACCCGATCCTGATTTTTCTTTCAAGTTTAGCCAGTGCCTCAATGAAATGGTGAAAAATGGATCGATTATCCCGGGAGAACTGGTGGAGCTACTTGATCAGCTCGGAAAATTAAAAATAGAGGTGAACCTTATCTACCTTCAGAACTTCGTATTCCAAAAACTCGCAGCAGGAGAAAATGGAGACTGGAAAGTACTAGGAGACAAAATTCACCTCGAGGTGAAACCTTAAACCTGAATTAAAGAGTAACTACCGAGTTCTCTTCGAAGGTAAGATTGTTTGGTACGTATTTATCAGCGTCCCAATCGTTTTCCCAGGTTTTGCCATCCACCACGTATCTGAATTGATAGTCGTTTCCTGCTTCAAGTTCTAGTGTCACTTTGTAATTTCCTTCTTTCCCTTTTTTCAAAGGAGTAGCATCTGCTTGCCAGTTGTTAAACTCGCCAGCTATTGCCACTTTCTTAGCGCCATTTAATTGCTCAGGAGCAACTTCAAAAGTCACCTTGCAAACTGGCTTTGATTTTAAATACTTCTTGGTAATCATGTCCGTTCAATTTTGATTTTCGCAGCGAATGTAGAATCAAAATTCCAATTAGAAATTAGCCAAATGTTAATTTTTCACCGCAAACGATTGTATAAATGGAATAAAAAATCAATTATGTACATAATTGATTTTTACGTGTAGAATCTTATCCGGAAAATATTCGAGGTTTAACACCAAGGATAATAAGAAAGAAAGGTCCAAACGGCCAAATAGCTTCCGAAATTTGCCTATTTACTGCATCCAATCAGCAGGCATTTTCATAAGTTCGAACCTTCAAAAACAAACAGCTAATAAGCGTGCATATCATTTCATATCTGAAATCAAGGTGGTGGATTATAGCTCTTGCAACGGGTTATTTGCTTTTGCTTTTTCTTAGAGGAATGGGTTATTCTGTATGGACGCCCTCCTGCCCGATCTCGGCATACACTCAATACGAATGCCTTGGATGTGGCATGAATAGAGCCATTATTGCCTTGATGTGGGGAGATTTTGAAGCGGCCTGGAACCTCAATCCATTGTTGTTTCTTTATCTTCCTTTGACTTTTTTAATCTTGATATTCGATATTCGCAGATATTCTCGTAAGTTCAAGCACTCAATTAAACCTAAAAACTAATGGAAGAAAAATACCGTCATTTAGTCACAGATGGCTATCAGTTCGACATGGGAAGATATATTTCCCAAGGTTGGGACTTATTTAAAAAGGGAGCTGGAAGTTTTATTGGTTTCATCCTTCTTTACTTTATAATAAGTTTTGTACTCGGACTGATCCCATTTGTCAACTTCTTTGCAAGTTTTGTTCAGCAGGCACTTATTGCAGGCCTTTTCCTTTTTTGTAGAAATCTCTTGAAACAGAATGAGGAGTTCGGTGACTTCTTTGGCGGATTCAAATTCTTCGGAAATATAGTTGGTTACATCCTGATTCTACTCCTGATTTTGATTCCGGTACTTGCTCTGATGTTTGGGGCGTTGATTCCCTTTGAATTACTACCAGATCTAATGAATGCCGATCCGTCTAACATGGAATACCTCTTTGAGGATCTGGCTGTGAGCTTCGCCGCACGACTTCCCATTCTCTTCTTGATCATACTATTGGCCATGTATATTAGTGTATCATATTCATTTGCATTGCCTCTTATTGCGGATTCCAAGCTAGGCCCTTGGACTGCTATGGAAACAAGCAGGAAAATCATTGGCAAGAAGTTTTTTCCCTTCTTGGGAATGTACGTTCTGATGGGAATTGGGGCAGTAATTGGTATCGGGATCACCTGTGGACTAGGCATGTTGATCATAGTGCCTCTAATGTATTGCATCATCTTTTCAGCATACAACGACATCCTCCAACCAGAAGGAGCGGAAATCGTGGATCAATTAGATGAATTTGGAAAAACAGATACAGACACAAACACGGAGGCTGAGGATAGGTAAACGCAGCTGGTTAACTATAGAAGGGAGCCTCTGGCTCCCTTTTTTTATACCTGCTTTTTATTAGCCCGAATCAAATAGCCCCCTTAGCTTTCAGCTCAATGTACTTATTGA
>CAYORY010000160.1:0-4735 GCA_964406435.1 uncultured Roseivirgaceae bacterium
TATTAGTTGAATGGTTAAATAGTTAATTGTCCAAGTAAATGAATCCCTAATCCCTTATCCCTTATCCCTAATCCCTAATCCCTAATCCCTAACACCTAATCCCTAATCCCTAATCCCTAACACCTAATCCCTAATCCCTAATCCCTAACACCTAATCCCTAATTAAGTATGTATCGATTTGCTAATTCATTAAAATCTGCCAACTCTTTGTCAATCCAGGCCTGATCCTTGCCGAGATATTCTGCCATGATCTGAGCTACTTTTGGTGCCATTCGCTTGCAGGCACGTGCATCCATTAGTAGGGCTCTTGTCCGACGCGCCAACACATCTTCAACTTTTCTTGCCATCTCCTCCTTTACGGCCCAAAGGACTTCTGCCATTAAGAATGGATGTTTTTTGTCCAGTTTTTCTCCTAATTCAGGATTCTCCTCAATCAACTGAAGGATGGCCAATCTATCGGCTCCATACACATGTAATTTATCCTTTCTATCGAAATTTTTAACATATCCATGAATCGGCATATTGGCGGTAATACTTGGTTTCTCTTCAAGCCCTCCCACCAATGTCACTTTATCAATGATGTCTTGCCCCATTTTTCGGTAGGTTGTCCATTTGCCACCAGTGACCGTCACCAGGCCCGTAAGGGAAACTAAGATTCGATGATTTCTGGAAACGTTTTTTGTCTCCTCTTCTGAGTCTTCACTTGCAAGTGGTCGTAGGCCGGCAAAAACACTTAGTACGTCCGATCTCTTTGGAGCTCGAGTCAGGTAACGCCCAGCCGTTTTCAGAATAAATTCAATTTCTTGTTCCTGTGCCATTGGCTCCAGTTCGGCTTTTTCCACCAACGTATCCGTGGTGCCAACAATGGTGACCCCATGCCAGGGAACCGCAAAAAGTACACGACCATCATCCGTTTTGGGAATCATGATGGCAGAGTTGCCTTGGAGAAATTCTTTATTAAGAACGAGGTGTACTCCCTGACTCGGAACAGTAGTTTTCTTGGCGTTTTTGTCGTCCATTTTCAGGATGTCATCAACGAAAACACCGGTGGCATTTACCACAGCTTTTGCATTGATTTTAAATTCTTCACCCGTTTCTTCGTCCACGGCCTTCACTCCTTTGATTAGCCCGGCTTTGTTTTTTCTCAGTCCGGTCACCTTCATGTAGTTGAGGACTGTTGCGCCATTTTTATGTGCTGTCTGAGCTAGACTGATGGCTAAGCGCGCATCGTCAAATTGTCCATCATAGTATATCACGCCACCTCTCAATCCATCCGTTTTAATGTTGGGAATCGCTGCAATAGTTTCTTCTTTCGAAATTCTTTCTGAGGGGCCAAGGCCAAGTTTGCCCGCCATCATATCATATACCTTCATCCCGATGACATAAAAAGGGCCATCCCACCATTCGTAGTTGGGAATGACAAAAGCAAGGTTTTTAACCAGATGAGGCGCATTTTGTCGCAATAAACCTCTTTCATGCAAGGCTTCCAAGACGAGTGAAATATCTCCCTGGGCCAGATATCTGACTCCACCGTGCACGAGTTTAGTGCTCCTGCTGGAAGTGCCCTTGGCAAAATCGGCTTGTTCTAAAAGAAGCGTGTCATAGCCTCGGGTGGCCGACTCTACTGCAGCTCCTAGCCCTGTCGCTCCACCTCCGATAATCACAACATCCCACTTTTTTTTGAGACGAAGAGCCTTGAGCATTACATTTCGCTTCATATTAGTCGATCCAGTTTTTTGATCTCTCCACAGCCTTCTTCCACACTTTCAGCTCCGCCTCCATATTCTTCTCCGGATTGAATTTTCGGTCTACAGCCCACTGTGTTTTCACCTCGTCCAAATCCTTCCAAAATCCTACTGCCAACCCGGCAAAGTAGGCAGCACCAAGCGCCGTGGTTTCTAAAACCTGAGGCCGAACTACCTGTATGTTCATGATGTCGGACTGTATCTGCATGAGGAAATTATTCGCACTGGCTCCACCGTCCACGCGCAGTTCTTTGATCTCCAAGCCGGAATCAGAGGCCATTGCATCTATCACTTCCTTGGATTGATAGCAAATGGATTCGAGGGTGGCTCGGGCGATGTGTCCACGGTTCGTCCCTCTTGTAAGGCCAAGCATGGCTCCACGAGCATATTGGTCCCAATGCGGGGCGCCAAGCCCAACGAAGGCAGGCACCAAATAAACGCCACCATTGTCATCGACAGATTGCGCCAAGGCCTCAATTTCTCCGGCACTTTTGATGAATTCCAGTCCATCCCGAATCCACTGTACCACTGCACCGCCTATGAATACTCCACCTTCAAGTGCATAGGTGACCTCATCGCCGAGTTGCCAGGCAACTGTGGTGAGCAGATTATTCTCTGATTTCACAGGCTCGTTTCCGGTGATGGTAAGGATGAAGCAGCCAGTGCCGTAAGTGTTTTTCACCATTCCTTTTTCGACACACATTTGACCAAATAGTGCCGCTTGCTGATCCCCGGCCATTCCACCAATCGGAATGCTGTCCCCGAAAACTTCAGTGTGTCCGTACACTTCTGAGCAGGATTTTACCTCAGGCAAAAGGGAGTGGGGGATGTCCATAAGTTCAAGAATCTCATCGTCCCATTTTTTATCGTGGATGTTAAAAAGCATAGTGCGACTGGCATTTGACATGTCGGTGACATGGACTCCACCTCCCGTCAAATTCCAAACCAACCACGAGTCAATGGTCCCAAATGCCAATTCTCCTTTTTCTGCTCTTTCCCTCACACCATCGACATTATCAAGAATCCATTTCACTTTTGTACCAGAGAAATAGGCATCAATGACCAATCCTGTTTTGTCTCTTATTCGCTCAATCCAACCTAAATTTTTCAGCTCATCACAGTAAGCGGACGTCCTTCGATCCTGCCAGACTATGGCGTTGAATACTGGCTTACCTGTTTTCCTATCCCAAATCACAGCGGTTTCGCGCTGGTTGGTGATGCCTATTGCAGCAATGTCTTTTTCGCTTATGTTTTTCTTTTTAAAAACGTCCTTCGCTACCTCGATTTGGGATTCCCAAATTTCCAGCGCATCATGTTCGACCCATCCTGATTTTGGAAAATGTTGGGTGAATTCTTTTTGAGTGACCGCCTGAATGGCGCCTGAATGGTCAAAAAGTATGGCTCGACTGCTGGTCGTGCCTTGGTCGAGAGAAAGAATGTACTGTGACATTAATGTTAGCTTTTACACTAATCTAAGGGGATTCGCCTAATAATGCTGGCGATTGATTATTTTTCATCCCCCTTAGTAAGACATGCAGGACGCTAAAAGCTTTTTGGTTGTAGATGACGATGAGATTTTCTTATTCACAGCAGGGTATGCGATCAATCGCAGTTTCCCTGGAATCAATATAGTGACCAGTCGGCATGGAGAGGATGCACTGGAGCGTCTCAACGAGATCAGTCCTGAAATTCTATTTGTGGACATAAATATGCCGGTAATGGATGGCTGGGAGTTGCTGGATAAACTGGCGGAAAAGCATGTGCCTGCTCCTTATCCAATCATCATGGTGAGTTCGTCGATTGATCCGGCAGATAAAAGGCGTGCAAAGGAGCATCCTTTAAAACCAGGGTTCATCGAGAAACCATTAACAACGGAAAAATTAGCTGAGCTTTCGGTTATTGAACACGGGTAATGTCTGCGCCGAGGGCATTCAACCGCTCGTCAATGTATTGATAGCCCCTGTCTATTTGCTCAATGTTGTGGATGACGCTTTCGTCTTCAGCCGAAAGTGCAGCAATCAAAAGCGAAACACCCGCACGAATGTCGGGAGAAGTCATTTCGATCCCTCGAAGATCAAATGCACGATCAAGGCCGATGACAGTGGCTCTGTGTGGATCGCATAAAATAATCTGCGCTCCCATGTCGATAAGTTTGTCCACGAAAAAGAGCCGGCTCTCAAACATCTTTTGATGAATAAGAACTGTTCCTTTTGCCTGGGTGGCGGTGACCAATAGTACACTCAGCAAATCTGGGGTAAGGCCAGGCCAGATAGCGTCAGCGATGGTGAGAATTGATCCATCAATGTAAGACTCGATTTCGTAATGATCCTGCGCCGGTATGTATATATCATCGCCACGAAATTCCATTTGAATCCCCAATTTTTGGAAGGTTGTAGGAATCAGACCAAGTTGATCAATACGGGCATTTTTGATCGTAATTTCCGATTGTGTCATGGCCGCAAGACCGATGAAACTTCCAATTTCGATCATGTCAGGCAGCATGGTATGCTCAGTGCCCTGCAGGCTGGAAACGCCCGTGATCTTCAGAAGATTTGAACCTACCCCTTCGATTTTCGCGCCCATTCGGTTGAGCATGGAGCAGAGTTGCTGCAAGTAGGGCTCACATGCGGCATTGTAGATAGTCGTATCTCCTTCGGCCATCACGGCAGCCATCACAATATTGGCAGTGCCTGTGACTGATGCTTCTTCCAGGTGCATGTACGCGCCTTTAAGGTTGCTACCATCTACGGTGTAGAAGGAGGTTTTTGAATCGTAGTTGAACCGGGCACCTAGTTTTTCAAATCCGAAAAAGTGTGTGTCCACTCGTCTTCTTCCGATTTTGTCTCCTCCAGGCTTTGGCATTTTCGCCGTGCCGAATCGGGAGAGTAGTGGACCAAGGATCATGATGGAGCCTCTGAGTGCTCCACCTTTCTCCTTGAATTCTGGCGAATCCATGAAATCAAGATTGATAGAGTCTGCTTGAAATTCAT
>CAYORY010000161.1:0-4707 GCA_964406435.1 uncultured Roseivirgaceae bacterium
GATCAGCAGGTCATACCGCTCTTTTCGGATTTCCCCGATCACTTTGAAGGTATTTTTCCACTTTCCATTCTTCTTGTCCCAGATCAGGATGCGATCGACATTTGGGTTTCCCTCGAGGAGATTTTCATTGCCTTTGCGCAGCAAAAAGTGGATTTTGGTATTGGGATAGAACTTTCTTAGTTTTTCTATCAATGGAGTGGCAAGTACCACATCGCCGATGAAGGCGGTTTGAATGATCAGGATTTTGCCGAATTCCATATATCGCAAAAATGCGGAACCATTTCAGGAATAGCTAACTTTGAAAACAAACATTGTAATTATGAGACTAACAAACTTATTCATACTTTTCACGATCGTTGCATTCGCCTGTAACCCACCAAAGAAGGCCGAAGACAATCAAGAAACTGAAACTCAAGTGGTGAAATCAACCATCACCTTGACAAAAGCACCCGCCTCACCAGAGTACCCGGATGCCCGGCTCACGAGAGTAGGGAACGGCAGCCCTGTAACCCCGTCATCAGGAGAAGAGATGGTGGAGAATCAAGTCACTTATGATTTCTCAGTAACGGGATTTGAGTTGGGCGCGCAGACGGAGGATGCGGCTACAAGAGGAATTGCCAACTCAGGCGATGGCCAGCATATTCACTTCATTGTGAACAATGGCCCTTATGCGGCGCATTATATGTCCATGATCAACAAGGACATGGAAGAAGGGAATTACACGATTTTGGCCTTCTTGTCCCGGTCGTATCATGAGAGTGTGAAATCCCCAGGAGCATATTTTGTGCAGAATGTGACAGTAGGGGAGGTGGAGCCTTCTGAGGTTGACCTCACCACGCCGCACCTATTCTACAGCCGACCGAAAGGAACATACAACGGAGCTGATACAGAGAAGCTGATGCTGGATTTTTATTTATTAAACTGCCAATTGTCTGCGGATGGCTACAATGTAAAGGCCACCATCAATGGAAATGAATTCACCCTCACCGAATGGGCACCTTACTACATCGAAGGATTAGAAATGGGCGAAGTGACGATCAAGTTAGAGTTGCTGGATGCTGCAGGAAATTTGGTAGACAGTCCGTTTAATCCCGTGGAGCGCACAGTGACACTAGCTGAGTAAATGGGCATACTGATGGAACTCATAGGCTGGGTAGGAGCGGGATTGCTCCTCTCGGCCTTTTTTTATCTGACGATCTTCAAGAAGCAAGGCGACAATCTTTTCTACCTTCTCGGCAATCTGTTTGGCTCCATAGGTTTGCTCCTCAACGCCTGGTACAATGACGCCTTTCCTTTCGTTTTGGTCAATTCATTCTGGGTAGTGATCACGGTTATTTCTTTGATAAAAAAAGCTCGCGCCACTTCCGTCTAAGGAACCGGATCATAGCCCTGCCCGCCCCACGGGTGACACTTAGCGATCCGCTTGATGCCCAGCCACGTACCTTTCAAAATACCATGCTTTAAGATGGCTTCCTTGGCGTAGTGCGAGCAGGTAGGCTGAAAACGGCAGGTACTCGGAAGTAGCGGAGAAATAGAGTACTGGTAAATCAGGACCGGAATAATAAAAATCTTGCGTAGCAGTTTCCGCATTAAGCGAAATTACGAACCATTTGTCCAATACAATAAATATGTGTCAGTTTGCGCTCGCAATGTAAAGGCCGAGTCCAATCGGGTTGTTTCAGTATCGTGAATAAATTTCTTCTAGTCCTATTTCTTGGTGTTTTCTCCCTCCGGCTCATGGCGCAGGACACGCAGGATTCTTCACGCACCGTGACGATCAGAAACATCCATATCATAGGAAACGACAAGACCAAGGAGCCTATCATCACTAGGGAATTGAAGGTGAAAGAAGGTGGGACCTACATACTGAAAGAGCTCGCCGACACCCTCCAGTTCGACCGCTACAGAATCTACAACACCAACCTGTTCAACTCGGTGAAAGTAGAGCTGCAGGAGGTAGATGGTGGCAATGCCGATTTACTGATCACGGTAGATGAGAGGTGGTACTTCTGGCCTATCCCACTTTTTAAGCTGGCCGATCGAAGTTTCAATGACTGGTGGTACAACCAGAACCATAATTTTCAGCGCGTGAATTACGGCCTACGGCTCACGCAATTCAATGTAAGGGGAAGAAACGAACGGCTGAGGCTGGAAGTACAGAGCGGGTTTGAGGACAGGGTCATTGTGAACTACCGACTGCCGTACATAGACAAGAAGCAGCATCATGGACTGCTCCCGGAGGTTTTTTACATCACCAGCAAAAACCTGGGCTATGAGACTCGCGACCACCTGAGGCAATTCATACTAGCCGAAGAGCAAATGCGCCGTAGTGTGGGTGTATCAGTGATTCACACGTATCGGAAGCGATTCTACGATTACCATTTCACAGGTGTGGGTTTCTACGACACCCACATCAATGACACCATCGCTTTTTTGAATCCCAATTATCTGGGAGACGGGAAAACCACCCAGAAATTCCTGACGGTAAGCTACGGCTACCAAAACGACACCCGCGATAACATTAACTACCCTCTGAACGGACACAATATTTTTGGATCCATCACCAAGTCGGGGCTGGGGGTCTTCAAGGACGTGGACTATTGGTCGGTCACTGCCCGGGGAGCCAAGTATTTTGATTTGGGAAATGATTTCTATCATGCCAGTTACGTTCATGGCTATTGGAGTACCAATGACGATCGAGCGCAGCTCAATTTCTACGGGTTGGGTTTTGAAAAGCAATACCTGGTGAGAGGGTATGAACTGGACCTGATCGAGGGACGTGCTTTTGGACTCACAAAAAATACCACCAAAAAGCTGCTTTGGAAAAGAAAAGCGGACATCAGCAAGATCATGCCGTTGAAACAATTCAAGACATTTCCGATAGCTCTGTACGGTAAGGTATTCTTCGACGGTGGGTATGTTCAGAATTTTGAAAATTACGAAAACAATGATCGCCTGACGGATAAATTCATCTACAGCATAGGCGCTGGGCTCGATATTGTAGCTATTTACGACGTGGTGATTCGCTTAGAATATTCGCACAATGCCGAGCAGCAGACTCAGTTTTTCTTCAATTTCTTGGCTGAATTTTAATCGTTCGGTAACATCTCATTCTTGCCTGATGTAGTCGAATGAACTAGTTTGCATGCGTGCGCGCCTTGGCTATTCTTTTTTGCTTCCTCACCCTTCAGGCCATCAGCCAAAATGGTAAGTATCCTATGGGTGCAAGAAATGCCGCTTTGGGTGGGGCTACCACCACCACTGGCGATCAGTGGAGCCTTTTCAACAACGTAGGAGCTTTGGGCTTGGTGGACGGGAGCTACGCCTTCAGCTCCTACCAAAACCGATTCAATATTGCGGAATTTCAAACTGTAGGAGCTGGTTTTGTCCATGACTTTGGAGGGCTGGTCGGTGGAGCGGGGTTCTACAAATTCGGGGACGAGTTCTTCAGCGAACAACGCGTGAATGTGGCCTTTGGGCACAAATTGGACAGGGTATCTCTGGGCGTGAGTGTGGACTATCTCCAATACAACATTGCCACGGTGGGCACCAAAGGTGCCGTGATTATCGAATTCGGCGGTGTGGCCGAGATCACCGAGCAGATTCTCTTCGGCGCACATGTTTTCAATATCAATCAGGCCAGGCTGGTGAAGGAAACGGACGAAAGGTTGCCAACGGTCATGAAGGCCGGGCTTTCCTTTTTGGCCAGTGCGGACTTAGTCATTAGCATCGAAACCGAGAAAGATTTGGATTACGACGAGGTGTTCAGAGTGGGGGTGGAGTACCAAATTGTGGAGAATCTCTTCATCCGAACAGGTCTGAGTACCGAGCCGTTCAATGGCGCCTTTGGGGTGGGGTTTCAGCCCAAGCGATTCCAGATCGACTATGCCTTCTCCAATGACTCCAATCTGGGGTCTGTTCACGAAGTGTCGGTGAGTTATAGTTTGCTGAAACTATGAAGGCTTGGGGTTTTCTTTCCCTGATCCTTCTTTCAGGTATCTTATCTGCTCAGGACACGAGAGGCACTGAGATTGATTTGGAGCAATTCGCCGAGCGACTTTTTCAGGTACAGGATGAGGACGTTGGTTATGAGGACATCTACGAGTCTTTGTTGCTGTTTTATACCGATCCCCTGAATCTGAACAGAGCTTCGGAGGAGGAACTGGCATCCCTTTATATTTTATCTCCACTTCAGGTTCAGGCCCTGTTGGATCACCGTGAGTCTTTTGGCGATCTACTTTCTATCTATGAACTGCAGGCCATTGAGGGGTTTGATTTGAGCGTCATTCAGGAATTGCTTCCATTCGTCTCCGTTCAGGAGTCTTCATCGGCTAATCGCACGCTATTGCAGCGAATGTCGAAGGAGCGCAATAAATATTTACTGCTCAGATATTCCAGAATCATTGAGGAGCAAAGGGGCTTTCAAGGAGGGGAAGGAAGTGCTTATGCTGGTGACCCAAATAAAATCTATGGCCGATTCCGAATGAGCCGTCGAGATGATTTCAGTGTCGGATTTACCTTCGAGAAAGATCAGGGGGAGGAATTGCTGCCAAATGGTCGTTTTGATTTCATGTCGGGTCATTTTATGCTCGAAAACCAGGGGCCTCTGCGTAAGGTGATCGTTGGGGATTACCAGCTTCAGGTAGGCCAAGGGCTTATTTTCGGGGCGGGTTTCAATCCGGGCAAAGGAGCCGAGACGGTGAACAC
>CAYORY010000162.1:0-4693 GCA_964406435.1 uncultured Roseivirgaceae bacterium
CCTTTATAAAATGAGTTAGAAATGCTTTTTCCAATTTCGATTTTTCGTCCTTACTTGCAGCTTTGTTTTGAATGTTAGATGAAAACGTACCGAGACCTAATTGATCAAACCTTTGATTTTCCCACGAAGGAATTTTCCGTGAAGAATAATCAGCTATATTTTCATGACGTCAATCTTCAGGAAATAATCAATACGTACGGTACGCCGCTGAGACTCACTTATCAGCCTAAAATTGGCGATAACATTCGCTATGCCCAAAAGCTCTTCTCTAAGGCCATGAAGAAGTTCAATTACGAGGCATCCTACACCTATTGCTACTGCACCAAATCTTCCCATTTTAGGTTTGTGCTAGAAGAAACATTGGCCAACGGTGCGCACGTCGAAACTTCATCGGCATTCGACATTCCATTGGTGAGAAGCCTCTACAAAAAAGGCAAACTCACCAAAGATCATTATATCATTTGCAATGGGTTTAAGCGGCCACTCTACCTTCAGTATTTGAGTGAGTTGATCAATGATGGATTCACCAATTGCACGCCCATTCTGGACAATCTAAACGAGCTCAACTACTACGACGAGCATGTGAAGGGCGATTACAATTTGGGCATTCGGCTGGCATCAGATGAGGAGCCGAACTTTGCTTTTTACACCTCTAGACTGGGCATTCGCTACGACGATGTGATGGATCTCTACAAAGAGCGCATTCAGAATCATCCTCACGCTAAGCTGAAGATGCTGCATTACTTTATCAATACGGGCATCAAAGACACGGCGTATTACTGGAGCGAGCTGAGCCGATTTGTGTACATGTATTGCCGGCTGAAGAAAATATGCCCTGACCTTGATTCTATCGACATAGGGGGCGGCTTTCCCATTAAGAATTCATTGCACTTTGAGTACGACTATGAGTACATGGTGGAGCAGATCGTGGAAAATATCCAGTGGATTTGTAAGAAAAACCACGTACCTGTGCCTAATATCTTCACTGAGTTTGGGAGCTTCACGGTGGGAGAAAGTGGCGCCACCCTTTACTCGGTGCTGGATGAAAAACTACAGAACGACAAGGAGCTTTGGTATATGATGGACGGATCGTTCATCACGCACATGCCCGATGTGTGGGGGCTAAATGAGAAGTTTATTTTGCTGCCTATAAACCACTGGGACAATAATTTCCATAAGGTGAATATCGGTGGGCTGACATGTGACAGCATGGACTACTACGACTCGGAAGCGCACCTCACGGAGGTATTCTTACCGATGAAAAAGGAGAACGAGGAGCTTTACTTTGGTTTCTTCAACAATGGCGCTTATCAGGAATCACTTGGTGGGTATGGCGGCATTCAGCACTGCCTGATCCCTGCACCCAAGCATGTACTCATCAAAAAAGACAAGGACGGCACGCTACGATCGGAGCTTTTTGCTGAGGAGCAGACAAGTGAGTCTATGATGAGGATTTTGGGGTATGAGTAGGATATTGTATTTGGGCTCTACGTTGGGCATTCAGCGACTTAGTGCGCTAAGATTCCTGCGGAAATGACTTGGGTGTGTTCTTAGAAATGGCAGAGATCGTTGGTCATAAGACCAACAATGGCGGAGGGTTTACTCATACCGAGGAAAAAAAATGATACGCAAGGATTCCCAGGATGAAGTATAGGTTGCTCATAAGGTTAAACAACAAGGCATACCATCTAAGGTCATCTACAATCCAAAATTCCGCAAGGAAAAATCCTGGACGGCATAATTCACCCGTTTTCCTAATTGATACTCCATTAAGCCAATAACTGATTAATTGGAGGATTAAGATCATCAAAAAACTGATAGTAATTAATCTTTGGACATCAGGAGCTAAGAATAAAGAAATCAATAGAGCCAGAACATTAATAACGCTATTCAGACTATAGACTTTCCTCTCAACAGTGCGGTCCTTTATAGAAAAAGCCAGAACGGATAAATAATTAAATCCAAAATGCAAGGCGAATACAAGGAAGTAGTCTACCTCGTAGTAAAGAGGATTTATGTTTTCATTTACAATGAAAAGTGTCAAAATGTTCGCCAAAAGCGTAATTGCAATTGATCCTATTAATTTCCTTTTCATAGTTCTAAATTCACTGATCTCAGGCTTGACTCGTTTTTGTTTTACTAATAAGGTGAATAACCTGAAATATGGTCGTTGGTCATAAGACCAACAACGGCGGAGACGAGTGAATCGATGATGAGGATTTTAGGGTATGATTAAGATTTAAAAGGCCTTAATAAGCAACAAAACCAATATCGTAATACACGCAATCGCAACAACAAAATTCATGAAAGGATTTTGATCCATTAGCTCCTCAATAGTTTTTTCTCGAACGAAAATTGAGCGAATTGCTGCACCAATAGAATTGAGAATCGTCATGTAAAGAATCTCAATAAAAATGGTGGCCAACAATTCTACGATAAACTCCATGCCTGAGTCATTTAATTAGGTCATGAAGTTCCCTCACATCTTTCACCCCAAAGTCTCCCATTGTCTCCTCTCCTTCTTCGTAAAAACCCTCAATAAAAACCCGGATCGTTTTGATGCCAAGCTTCTTGGCTGGAATCAGATCTCGCTCTTTGTCACCAACCATCCAGGATTGTTTTGGATCGATTTCAAACTTGGCCATGGCTTTTTCCCACATCAGCGAATCAGGTTTTCGGAGAAGACTCTCAGAAACTGATGGATGTCCTGCCGCATAGTAGAAGTGATCAATAAGGTCTCCTGACTCCTTCTGAAAAAAATCGTGGCACTTGTGCATATCCTCTCGGGTGTATCTACCCTTGGTAATCCCCGCCTGATTGGTGACGACTATCAAGAGAAATCCCTTATCCTTTAATTCTTTGAGAACGTCAATTATGCCAGGCACAATCTTGAAATCTTCGAGCGTCCAAACATAATCTCCACGCTCCACGTTGAGGATTCCATCTCTATCCAGAAATACGGCTTTATTCATTTGATAGGGTCTAGTTTTATCAGGGTGTTAACTTAGCAGCGAATATCAGTCAACTAACCAACGTGTCAAAAAGTCTAGTCATAATTCCGACCTTCAATGAGATAGAAAACATCTCCGACATTATAGGTGAGGTGATGAACCTACCTGTGCATTTTCATGTGCTTGTGGTAGATGATGCTTCGCCAGATGGAACGGCTGACAAAGTGAAAGAACTTCAAGGCGATCAGTCCGAACGAATTCATCTTTTGGAGCGACAAGGTAAGCTGGGATTGGGCACTGCCTACATCACGGGATTCAGGTATGCCTTGGAAAAAGGCTATGACTACATTTTTGAGATGGATGCCGATTTTTCTCACAACCCAAAAGATTTGGTGACCTTAGCAAGAGCCTGCCAGGATGGAGCCGATATGGCCATAGGGTCTCGCTATGTTACTGGAGTGAATGTCGTAAACTGGCCAATGGGTAGGGTGCTGATGTCGTATTTTGCCAGTTGGTATGTGCGTGTGATCACCGGGATGCCCTTCAGGGATGCCACGGCAGGATTCAAATGCTATAGAAGAGAAGTACTGGAAACGATCCAACTGGACAAAATTCGTTTCATAGGCTATGCCTTTCAGATAGAGATGAAATTTCTATCCTGGAAGCACGGCTTCCAGATCGCTGAGGTGCCGATCATTTTCACCGATCGCACCAAGGGAAAATCCAAAATGTCGCCGGGTATCTTTAAAGAAGCAATTTTGGGTGTGATCCAAATGAAAATCGGGAGTTGGTTTAAGAAATATGAGCCATCTGCCGCTAGCTAATCGAAGCGAATCGCCTGAACAGGCCTCACCCCCGACACCACCTGAACCGGAATAAAAAGAGTCAGTCCAACCAAAAGTACCATCATCAGATTTAAGCCAATTAGTGTAATCCAATCAAAAGAGATGGGGACAAAGTGCATGTAGTAATTTGCGACATCAAGGGGGACAAGCTGGAATTGGAACTGGAGCCAGCAAAGTAATAGTCCGATGGCATTTCCTATGAGAAGTCCCTTCACAATCAGGTCTAGCCCTGAGTAAAAAAATACCTTTCTCAAAATACCATCATGAGCACCCAGCGCCTTCATCATACCGATCATGCGGGTGCGCTCCATGATCAAAATCAACACCATGGAGACCATGCCTAGCGCCGCTACTACCACCACGATGATGAGCAGGATCAGGACGTTCCGATTCAGAAGCTCCAGCCATTCAAAGATTTGGGGATATTGTCGCGCGGTGGTGATCACGTTCAGGTCCACGCCGAGCGTATCAAAAAGGTCATCCTCCATTGCCTCCATTTTAGATTCATCCTTAAGAAACACCTCGATACCATTCACCCGATCTGGCCCCCAATCATTGATTCTCCTAAGCATCTCAATATCACCAAACACTATGCGTTCGTCAAATTCCTCCATTCCTGTAGTGTAAATTCCTGTGACGGTGATTCGACGGTAGCGAGGAGGCTGCTGCGCAAAAAACAAGGTCACCTTATCTCCAATCGACAGGCGAAGCAATCGGGACATGTACAGGCTAATAGCCGCATCAGTCGAGTAGGTCTCACCACCGAGCACAGGGAAATGTCCTTCCACCATTTGAGGATTAAAAGCCACGGTATCAAAGTCTGCCCCCACGCCCTTGATGATCACCCCCTGTACTTCTTCCTCGGTTTTTAGCAGGCCTGCCTTCAAAATGAATTGT
>CAYORY010000163.1:0-4683 GCA_964406435.1 uncultured Roseivirgaceae bacterium
CGACCATCCCACTTCCTCGAAGGTTCAGCAGGGTAATATTCTTAATAGAAGAAATGCCACGGATGGTGGCATCATCCTCGAAGTATTGCGTGATTCGAGAACCCGATGCTTCAGGCTTGAAAGTGTTTTTGATCACAATCGGAATCTCCTTTTCCAGTGCCGGCTGGATCGATGGCGGATAAATCACCTTTGCCCCAAAATGCGACAATTCCAGCGCCTCCTCATAAGATAAATCACTAATGACGCTGGCATTCGGGACCAATCGAGGGTCGGCTGTCATCAGGCCATCGACATCCGTCCAAATCTCCAGGCGAATGGCGCTGTAGAAATTAGCAAAAAGCGCAGCAGTGTAATCAGAACCTCCTCTGCCCAGCGTCACCAATTCGCCTTTGTCATTGGCGCCAATGAAACCCGGACAAAGATTCAGTCTACCTAATTCGCTTTCATACTTCCTGGCATTTTCCAGACTCACCTTCAAATCCACCTCCCCCCGGATGTGTTTTGAATCGCAGCGAATGATTTTCAAGGGGTCGATGAGCACGACCTCTCCCATTTCCTGTTCGAGATATTTATGAATGATAGCCGATGAAAGTCGCTCGCCAAAACTCAGGATCATGTCGGAGGATTTCGGGGTGACTTCCTTCAGATGGGCAATACTGGCCGATAAATCTTCAAGTTCATTGAAGAGTAATTGGACCTTGGCCAAAACTTCACCTTGCCTCTTTGGTTCAAGGAGCTCACGAACGGCTGCCACATGTCGCTGCTTAAGTTCTGCCAAAGTAGTCTCGAACGTTTGATCTCCAGAGGCGGCCTTTTCCAGAATGCTGGCAAGCTGATTGGTCACCCCCGTGAAGGCTGAAACTACAACCAAAAAAGGATCCTTGATCTCCTCCGATTTCTTTTCCAGAATATCACGAACCTGGCGGATAGCCTGCGCTGATCCTACCGAGGTACCACCAAATTTTAAAACAATCATCAGCCCTACTTGGAATAAGTGGCCAAAAGTAGAAGGAGATTACGAGAATGAGGAAAATAACTGTACAATCTCAAAGAAGGTCAGTCATATTTTATATGAACCGCAACAAAGAGCAGGTTTTATTGGACGATCCTATAGATCAATTGGTTCTCGGAAGTAAAATGTAATCCTCCCTTTATCGCCGGGTTGCACGATGGGGCGGAATTGCGGCATCTGGTCGTGAGAGGTGCGCATGCGGAGCACACCAATGAGCTCATCGGCGCTCACTCCAAACTCTTCGGTCCGTGATGCCGCAGCATCTCCGACTTGATGGACTGCAGTACCGGTCACCTTTCGAAAAAGAGTCATCGGCCCGGCCACTCCGGGTGCACAGGTGGTGAGCTTCCAGTCACCTTTCCAAAAACCCACAAGCTTTGCTTCTCCTTTGAGTTCGAGCGTCAGGTTTCCGACACATTGCCCTTCTGTAAAATACTCGACACTGACAGGGGCAAGCCGCACGAACCCATCCTTAATGTGGCCGTTGAAAGTGGCCTTGAGCGAGTCTCTGCCTCTCAGGGTTTTCTGAAAATAGACGGCAGTGAGTTGATTGCCTTTTTGTTTTAGGTGAAGGTCTATTTTGAAAGTCCTTTTCTGAAAAGTAGAAGTGCCATTCCACTCACCAGAAACATCTGGAATAGTCTGGCTGGATACGAGTGTGATCCAAAGGAACAGGCAAGTCGAAAAAAATGATTTCATTGGGAGCCGAATTTAGCAAATTTCTTATCCAATTAAGGCTCAATCTTCGCGCTGAACTAACAACACGAAATCATTATCGAGTTGTAAGTATCCTTGTTCATAACAGAAGCGATACACCTTCCCGTCTCGCGTCGTGATCGTTCGAGTGCAGTATTCAAAATCAAACCCCTTTTTCAGAAGTTGCTCCCGGTGCTTCGTTGTTTTTCCCTCTGGATTTAACTCCAATAGAATACGCCGATTCTTCGATAAAATATTGTTGACATTTCGGATGTAGTTGGTTGTGGTACCCTTGGTTTTGTTATTGTAAATATTGCGACATCCGTCTGAACAAAACTTTTTATCGACCCGTCCGAAGACTGGTTTTCCGCATTCAAGGCATTTTCTTTCTTCCTCCATTCGGTTAGTTATAAAAATCCTAAAGTATTGATTTTCAGATACAAATCCAAGTACAAACGTTTACAAACGGATAATAAATGACTACAAACGAGTAAAAACCGATTCGGATTTGGAGGTGCCCCAACCTTTGCATCAGTCAAACGCTTGCCGAACGAATCGACGAGTAGGTTGGACAAATTCATCTACCAACACGATGAATTAATTAAACAATTTTAATTTTTACTATTATGACAACTTTAAGAAACAACGTACAGCTAATTGGTAGATTAGGTAAAGAGCCGGAAGTGAAGACGTTCGAAAGTGGAACGAAGATGGCGACCTTCACGCTTGCCACCAATGATGTGTATTACAACAACAAAGGTGAGAAAGTAGACGACACGCAATGGCACAACATAGTGGTGTGGGGCAAGAAAGTGGAGGTCGTGGAGAACTACCTGAAGAAGGGTAGCGAGATCGCTGTGCAAGGCAAGCTGGTGAATCGCTCATACGAAACCAAGGAAGGTGAAAAAAGGTATGTGACTGAGATCAACCTGAACGAGTTGCTGATGCTCGGTAAGAAGGACTGATACGCTGCTGAGTGAATTAAAAAAGGGTAAACAATTTTAGTTGTTTACCCTTTGCTTTGCTTGTAGTCCGTAGGGGAATCGAACCTAAATACAAATAAGTATATATAAAAGTATTTAAATGGCATTTTTAAACATCCAACAGCCCGAGCTGGAAGACTTGCGCGATAAGGATGTTAGTTCTTGTTTTCGTCACTCGGGACACCCGAGCGACTGGTTGAAATTCTCATAAATTGTTGTATTCTGTGGTTTTTTTGATCAGATATGAATATTAGAATACTACCATCAGGAAGATCCCAAGTTTTGTTGTGCCAGAGTACTGCTGGTGTTTGAAAGCTTTTGTCTCGTAGAATCTGACTATTTATTTCTCCACCATTTGTCAATACGGTCAAATTTATTGCGCCATTCTTGTCCTTTCCATTACTAGCATTTGACAAAATGATGGTTGCATCATTTTTAGGATGAAAAGAGTGTTCCACCTGGCCGTAGACTGATAAGAAGCCTTGATAAGCATCTGGACCCGAAACCACATGAGGTTGGGCTTTTATTGGCTTGATCCATTTGACCTCTCCTTGGTCAGATATTTTGAAAGCTACAAGATCCCAAGTCGCCCAGTTAACCTTACTTATCATTATCCTATCATTATCTGTGGTTTCTCTTAAGAAAGTTTCGGTCATTGGGTACATGATCTGTTCCTTAATTAATTTCTTCGTGTATTTGTTCGGGGTGCCAACATAGTCTTCCAAAAAATCCATTTCTAAAGGAAACTTCTTGAAGTTACTAACCTGGCCACCGTTGAGACTTAACTCAAAGCTTAGGTAGCCCTTGACCCAACTCCGCTCCATTTTTACCTCACCATATGTTCCTATAAATTTTGCTGTATCATTTCCTGAATCAGTCCAGGGAACTAAAGAAAGGATGCTGTAATCCTCAATGTCCAGCTTGAAATATTGCAAGGAGTCAATAGAAAAGATAGAAAATTCGTTTTTATTCCGCCACGCGTAGTTATCAAGGCAATAAACTTGATTACTACCAACAATGATATCCGAGTAAAGACGTGATCCTCTTGCGGAAGGAAAGATGAATCTTGAGAATTCCAAGGAGTCGAGACTCACTGTCTTGAAGTCTTCAGTAAGGATTCTTTTGTAGAGATAATAGGTGCTGGGCTCTTCTGCTTTCTTAGTATAGAAAAAATTATCATAACTATCATCATCGTTGAACTCGAACCAAGAAAACTCAGAGTGATGATAGTATCCTTGATCAACGATTCGAGAACTTAATAGACCGGTTGTGAGATTGAAAGTTTTGACCCCTAAATGAAATCTATTTTCTTTCTTGCTGTGTCCGCTAAAAAGAACTGATAGGTTATTTTTAATAATTGAAGCACTGAAGAATTTTTCATCTTTGTACAAAATCTGTTTGGCTGTGACTGGCACAAAATCATCATTCAAGTAAACAACACTTGCCCCACCTTCTTTCAGTGAATAGACCATAATTGGTTTATCCTGCCAATGACCCGCATATGAAATGGGTAAGTTAAGAGTGTCAACTTCGTATTTCGAATACTCAATTAAATTAAAGTTGATCTTTTCTTGTGCAAATGATTCTAAAATAAGAATCGTAATCAAAAAGGTCATCTTATATTTAGCTCGCATATTTTACTTTTTTACTCAACTTTTTATTCTTGATCAATACTCTCTACTCTGAGGCGTTGGTTCAGTTGCTCCCAAAAATAATTAATCGTGTATATCTGTCTTTCACCAGTCGGAATTGCTGCATTGTCAAGCATATTGTAAGTTACATGTCTCCATGAATTATTGTAACCCCTTCTTAATCTATCAAATGATAATTCGATTTGTATTCGCCGTATAGCCAATTTCTGATTTATCAAGTAAATACTTGACATATTACTTGACCTACAAACGAAAAAAGCCTCTCAAATAAATGAGAGGCTTTTTCTTGTAGTCCGTAGGGGAATCGAACCCCTGTTACCAGGATGAAAACCTGGCGTCC
>CAYORY010000164.1:0-4612 GCA_964406435.1 uncultured Roseivirgaceae bacterium
GTCTTGAATTCCCTTCAAGATAGCGGAGCAGGATTTTCACACGATACCAACAAAGTTTCTATCTTCGACAAAGACAATAACGAGATCAGAATCGGGTTGAAATCCAAAACCGAACTGGCCAAAGACATTGTCCAACTGATCGCTGATAAGATTTCTTGAGAGTACTGCTAACCATATCGACATTCTTACTTCTCACTACGCTCTTGAAGGCGCAGGAGTTGAGCTGCAGAGTGGTCATTGACAGGCAACAGGTACAAGTTTCCGATCCGAGTGTTTTTGATCAAATGGAAACTGACTTTGCTGAGTTTATGAACAACAGAAAATGGACAGATGACCAGTTTCAGTTGGAAGAGCGAATCAATTGTAACCTGCTAATTACCATCACTGCAGTGCCGTCGGTGGGTGTTTATGATGCCACCGTTCAGATCATTTCATCCAGGCCTGTTTATGGAACCGAATACGAAACTGTCCTTTTGAATTTCGCTGATCGAGACTGGTCATTTTCTTATATTCCCAGCCGACCAATTAATTACAACCAAAACTCCTTCACCGACAACATCAGCTCCCTCCTAGCCTTCTACGCGTATGTGATTATTGGGATGGATTACGATTCCTTTGGTGAGCTGGCTGGAGATCCACATTATCAAGATGCCTTTAGAATTGTGAACAATGCTCAACAATCAAATTTTCCGGGATGGCAGCAACTTGGCAGCAATCGAAATCGCTACTGGCTCATTGAGAATTTACAAAATGCCTCTCTCCAGCCTATTCGCACCTCGCTATACAACTACCATAGACACGGACTGGATGTCTACAGAGAACAACCTGATGAAGCCAGAAACAAAATTGCAGAGGCATTGCAGCAAATCCAGGTAGCCAATCGGTCACGACCAAGATCGATACTCACGATCAGTTTCATGGATGCCAAAGCCACAGAATTGGCCAAGATCTTTTCAGAGGGAAGTCCGACCGTACGCAAAAAAGCCTACGGCATTTTGACTTCCATTGACCCAAGCAAAACGGAAACATTCAAGCCGATAATTGAATGATCAAATCATTACTCATTCGAAACTATGCCTTGATTGAAGAGCTGGAAATGTCGCCCTCTTCTACGCTCAATATCATCACCGGAGAAACAGGTGCGGGTAAGTCAATTATGCTAGGTGCTGTAGGGTTACTACTGGGTAATAGAAGTGACACAAAGGCCCTTTTGCGGGACGACAGAAAATGCATAGTGGAAGGCACTTTTGATCTTGCTAAGTACAAACTGCGCACTTTATTCGAAGAAAATGAATTGGACTATGACGAGGAGTGCATCATTCGAAGAGAAATAAGCTCCAATGGAAAATCGCGAGGTTTTGTAAATGATACACCCGTGAGCCTTGTAGTTCTGAAGTCACTGGGCGAGCGATTGATTGATGTACATTCCCAGCACGAATCATTGCAACTTGGCAAGAAAATATACCAACTCGAAGTGCTTGACGCCTTTGCAGCGCACCAAAAATTGATAGACAGCTTTACCAAGAGCTACCGCTCCTACGTGGCAGCTAAGAATCGACGAGATGATCTGGTGAAGATGTCCAACGAAAGCTCTGAGGATGCAGACTACAAGCAATACCTGCTCAATGAGCTGGAAAGCGCCAATCTGGACAACCTGAATCAGGAAGAGCTGGAATCAAGACTGGAAATACTGGAAAATGCCGAGGAAATTAAGCTCAAACTCAGCCAATCTCACACCATTCTGGACGAGCAAGAATTCTCTACCCTTTCACAACTCGCCGAGATAAAGCAGCTCCTATCCCAGGTAAGTTCGTTTTCTGATGATCTCAGTACACTACTCGAAAGACTTGAGAGTGCCAGATTAGAGCTGGTGGACATCAAAAATGAAATCTCATACTCGATGGAAAAAATTGAGCATGATCCTGAGAGTATCCTGAAAATCAAGGAGCAATTGGACCTGCTCTACAGACTACAAAAAAAGCATCAAGTACTTGGCTCCAATGAACTCATAGAAATCAGGGATAAACTTGCTCAAGAGCTCCTGACCACTGCCAATCTTGATGGAGAAATTTCCAAGGCAGAAAAAGCCCTAATGGATGCTGAAAGTCAGATGATCTCGGATGGAGGTATTCTGTCAGAATCCCGCAAACTTTCTTCACTCGACCTTTCTGCCGAGATAGAAAAAATCATTCACAAAATCGGGATCGAAAACGGCAAGGTTGATATCAGTATAAGTAAAGCAGAACCTTCACAGCATGGATTAGATGCAGTGGAAATTCGATTCAGTGCCAACAAAGGCATTGCTCCACAGGACATCAGTCAGGTAGCTTCAGGTGGGGAATTTTCCAGGCTCATTTTTGCCATTAAATACTTGATTGCAAGCAAGAAAGCCATGCCCACGGTCATCTTCGATGAGATAGACACTGGGGTTTCAGGTGAGGTGGCCATACAGATGGTCAAGATGATGCAGCAAATGTCTCAAAATCATCAAGTCATTGCTATCAGTCATCTGCCGCAGTTTGCTGCCGGAGGTAATGCCCATTATTTTGTGTACAAAGATCATACGTCCGATCGATCGATCA
The DNA here is from genome assembly GCA_964406435.1 of uncultured Roseivirgaceae bacterium. Taxonomy (GTDB): domain Bacteria; phylum Bacteroidota; class Bacteroidia; order Cytophagales; family Cyclobacteriaceae; genus JAAEPI01. The sequence continues at coordinate 2,583 of CAYORY010000164.1, forward strand.
GCAAAATCCGGAAGCTGGGAAAAGATGATCGTGTTCAGGAAATTGCCAAGATGATTGGCGGAAATGAGCCAACCGATTCGGCATACACCAGTGCCAGAGAGTTACTGGGAATTAGCTAATTTTGATTTTCATTCTAACCTTACTTAAACATGTCACACGGTCTTCTAAAAGGAAAAAAAGGAATTATTTCAGGTGCACTGGATAGCAGTTCAATTGCGTGGAAAGTAGCAGAAAAAGCTAAAGCCGAGGGAGCAGAAATTGTTTTGACTAATGCGCCTATTGCCATGAGAATGGGCGAAATCAATAAGCTGGCGGAAAAATGCGAGGCTGAGATTATTCCAGCGGATGCCACTTCCATTGAAGACCTTGAGAACCTATTTACCAAGTCCATGGAGACGCTTGGAGGTAAGGTAGACTTTGTCCTACACTCCATAGGAATGAGCCCCAATGTACGGAAAGGGCGTGACTATGGCGATCTGAATTACGATTGGTTCATGAAATCGCTCGATGTGTCGGCACTTTCGTTTCATAAAATGATGCAGACAGCAGAGAAGCTCGACGCAATCAACGATTGGGGTTCGGTCCTTGGTCTTTCTTACATTGCCGCACAACGAACCTTCCCGGACTATTCTGACATGGCTCAGGCAAAAGCTGTACTGGAGTCTATTGCGCGCAGCTATGGGTATAGACTGGGTAAAGACAAAAAGATCAGGGTGAACACAATTTCTCAGTCACCTACTATGACCACCGCCGGTTCTGGTGTACCAGGATTCGATGTTTTTTTCAATTACGCTGATAAGATGTCGCCTTTGGGAAATGCAGACGCTGATAGTTGCGCTGACTATTGTGTGACCTTATTTTCGGATTATACCCGAATGGTCACCATGCAGAACTTGATGCATGATGGTGGCTTCTCTACATCAGGTATTACTGACGCCATTATTGAGGAGCTCAAAAAGTAAGCTAAGCTAGCGGATGATCTCTTTCCCGAATGCCAAGATAAATCTGGGCCTTCATGTGTTAGAAAAGCGAAAAGATGGGTTTCATAACATTGAAAGCTGTTTTTATCCAATGGAGCTATGTGATGCGCTGGAGGTGATGCCAGCTAACCAACTGCATTTTGAGTCAACCGGACTGCCCATCCCTGGAAATACTTCGGACAACCTGGTGCTAAGAGCGTATCATTTACTGAGTCGATTCCATGACCTTCCAAATGTTGCGATCCACTTGCACAAGGTTATACCTATGGGTGCCGGGCTCGGTGGCGGTTCTTCGGACGGTGCTTTTGCACTCAAAATGCTGAATGAATTATTCCAAATTGGCCTTACTAATATTCAGGTGAAGGCTCTGGCGGCTGAGTTGGGAAGCGATTGTCCTTTCTTCCTGAAGAATGAGCCATCCATCGCGACAGGTACCGGAACTAGTCTTGAACCAATTGACTTAGACCTGAAAGGGTATCGAATAGAGCTTCTCTATCCCGATGTGCATGTTTCTACAGGCCAAGCATATGCTCTTATTAAACCGAAGAAGAAAAGACTTTCGGTTAGAGAAATTCTTGTTCTTCCAATTTCGCAGTGGCAGGACAAGCTCATAAATGATTTCGAGGATCCCATGATTGCCAAATATCCACAGATAGGTGAAGCCAAAAAACAGCTTCTGGAAAAGGGGGCCGTCTATGCTTCCATGACAGGGTCTGGCTCGACAGTCTTTGGTTTGTTTGAAAAATGAAAATCCGATTGCATTCGCCAAATCCAACACTTGAAAGATGGGCTCACTACTCCACTATCTCAAACTCCACTCTCCTATTTAACCGACGTGTCTCTTCGGTGGCATTGCTCGCAATCGGCTCAGTGCCGCCTAGGCCTATCCCTTCGATTCTTCGCTTACTGATTCCTTGCTTAATCAAATACCGTTTGGCTGATTCTACCCTTTCTTGCGAAAGTTTGAGGTTTTGATCAGGGTCTCCGTTTCCATCGGTGTGCCCCTTGAGCAAAATTTTAACATCAGGATTTCGGTTCATCATTTCTACC